>CAJXQP010000145.1 GCA_913058275.1 uncultured Gammaproteobacteria bacterium
CTCTAGCTTCGACCTGTATTCTCGGGGTTGCCGCAGAGGAAGTTGACGCGGCCGGCAAATATTCGGCGGCACACGTTGCTGCCAATCAACTACCGCGACTGCATAGTCTGCTGATCAGCCAGGGCGATGATCTAGTCTTCGAGCAGTATTACAACGGGCGAAACTCATCGCGCCCAGCAAACATGAAGTCTGCCTCCAAGAGTGTTATCTCGGCGCTAGTGGGAATCGCAATCGACCAGGGCATCATCGATTCTGTCGATGTAAAAGTGGCAGAGTATTTTCCAGAGCTAATTGCGGCGAGTGATGACGTTCAGAAGCAGCAGATTACCATAGAGAATTTGCTCACTATGCAATCGGGCCTGGAGACGACGAGCAATAGAAACTATGGCAAATGGGTTCTTAGTGATAACTGGGTCGAGTTCGCTTTCAATCAGCCATTGGTGGCGCAGCCTGGAACGCGCATGTTGTATAGCACGGGTAGTACTCATCTCTTGTCAGCTATTCTCACCAAAGCCAGTGGTATGAGTGCTAAACAGTTCGCGCAAGAAAACCTAAGTTCTCGACTTGGTTTTTCTATGTCCTATTGGCCTACGGATCCGCAGGGAATCTATTTCGGCGGCAACGATATGGAGATGACGCCGCGGCAGATGTTGGAATTTGGCCGGCTGTATCTAAACGAAGGACTCAAAGATAACGAACAGGTAATCTCCAAGGCGTGGGTAGAGGATTCTCATAAGCCACGCGCAAGATCGCCGCGAGGACAGGGCCGTTTTTACGGTTATGGTTGGTGGCTTAGAGATCTCGCCGGCATGCAGGTCCCAGTTGCTTGGGGCTATGGTGGGCAGCTAATTTTCGTGGTGAAGGAATTAGACCTAGTAGTTGTTGCTACCTCGGAAAGTACACCAGGTCCCTCGAGAAGGGGGCACCTAGGTAATCTCTATGATCTAATTGAAGAGCACGTGCTGTCACCTGCCGCTGCGCAACAGCTAAGCGGTCTCTAAGCGTAGCCACAGCGTTCGAGTAAATATGGCAGTTACTCTCAATCTAGAAGGAGAGCACTCAGTGAAGATCAATGTGTATCACGTCGATGCTTTTGCCAATAAAGCCTTTGAAGGCAGTCCGGCGGCAATCTGTCCGCTAGATCAGTGGTTGCCTGAGCAGACTATGCAGGCGCTGGCTGCGGAGAATAACTTATCGGAAACGGCATTCTTTGTTACAGAGGGTGATGGCTTCGCATTGCGCTAGTTTACGCCGACAACAGAAGTGGGTCTGTGCGGTCACGCGACTCTCGCTGCGGCTTACGTCCTGTTCGAAGAATTAGGCTATCAAGGTGAAGTGATTCGTTTTAGTACGAAGTCTGGAACTCTGAGTGTGGTGCGTAATGGCGATTCTCATAGAATGGATTTTCCTGCGCAGCAACCACTTCCTTTTGAGTTGCCGATGCAGTTGGTTGAGGCGTTTGCTACGACTCCTGAGGACTGCTTGAAGTTTGCCGACATCATTGCTGTTTTCCCATCGGAGGAAATGGTGCGAAGTGCTGATCCTGATATGGCGTTATTAGCCGAGTTGGATTGCCGGGGAATCATCATCACTGCCGAGTCTGCGGAATATGATTTCATTGCAAGATGGTTCGGTCCCAGAACTGGAATAACAGAAGATCCTGTTACTGGCTCCGCATTTACGCAGCTTGTGCCTTACTGGGCGAACCGCCTTGGCAAGACTGAATTTCGAGCCAAGCAAGTTTCCCAGCGCGGCGGTGAGGTGACTTGTGAGCTAGTAGGGGATCGAGTGTTGATCTCTGGGAAGGTAGTTCTGTTCATGCGTGGCATCATCGAAATAAATGTTTAGATGACTCGATAGGGCCTGATTACCTCGCTAGAGCGCAAGGTAGTATTCTATCTTTAGTTTGTTAATTTCGATTACATCGTGGTTATTCAGCTTGACTGCGCGTGAGCCTACAGCCTCGCCGTTGATCATCAATAGATTGCTCTCGCTTTCATGATTCATGCTAACGATAAAGTGGCGATCTGGCCGCTTATTGATCTGAACTATTTCTGCGCCGGACTTACCGAGTTTTACCGAAGGCTTCTGGAGTGCCAATTCCTTGCCAGCAGCCTGCCGTTGAGAATGAGTAGCTTTGCTGCGTTCAGATCTGCCTCTATGCTGCTTGTCATGTTGACCGGTTCATTCAAATTAGGGCTGGTTGAGGTGTTGAATTCTGGTTGGCGCCTGATAAAAACAGTTTTGTCGTCATCGCTGGCCGAATTGGATTCATTTATATAGTGCAATTCGTGCTTGCCAATTACGATCACATCGCCATTCTTAAGTGGGTGCTTGGTAATCGGTCGTCCATTAACATAGGTGCCGTTAGTGCTGTCTAAGTCTTCCAAGAAAGAGTCGTCAAAGATAGTGAGAAGTTTGGCGTGGTGACCACTGACGGCGAGGTTGTCGATGCGAATGTCGTTATCATCCCTACGGCCCATAGTCATAATCTCTTTATCGAGAACGAAATCGTCCGATCGAGTTGAGTTAAAACTGAATTCTAATTTGCCTGGCATGATGATTTCTATCTTCTCGTATTCAAGCGTTCATTCGTCTGCTAAGTCTGCATCAGAATGACCGAAATATTGTCTTTGCCGCCGTTCTGATTTGCTAGTGCAATCAGTTTCTTAGCGGCCATATCGAGATCGCTAATATTTTCATTGATCGTCTCAGCTATCTGCCAATCCGAAACCATATCAGTCAATCCATCGGAACAAAGTAGCAAGAGATCGTAGGGCAACAACGGTACTTCCGCTATGTCTACTTCAACGTCCACCTTCCTTCCCATAGCTCTGGTAACCACGTGTCCGACGTTTGCTCCGCGTGCTTCTCTCTCGGTATAGAAGCCGCGATCGATTAGATCTTGAGCCAAACTGTGATCCTTGGTTAGGCGTTTCACTTCTCGATTGCGGCAGAGATAGAGCCTAGAGTCGCCTACATGGCCTACGTAGATCTGCGACCCAACGACCAATGTGGCAACTATCGTCGTGCCCATGCCCATATAGGCTTCTTCCTCTTCCTGGGCGCGGAATATCTCTGTATTACTTGAAGAAATTGTATTGGAGACAAATTCCAATAACTGAGAGCCAGTTATCGATACAGAAGTTTCCTGCAAAAGGAGTTTTTGCAGCTTATCTAACACGAATTTGACGGTCATATGGGCTGCGACCTCTCCGGCCTTATGCCCGCCCATGCCATCGGCGAGAACCGCTACACCAAGCTCTTGGTCAAAGCCGATATAATCCTGGTTATAATCGCGGCGCCTGCCGGTATCTGTGTATCCAGTAATTTTGAATCGTGTCTGTGTCCCGGGCATCAATTTGTCCTGAGTTCTGAAATCTGATTAACCAGTATATTGCAAACTTCTGGTAGGCTCTTGTTGATCTTTTCCTGCCCGTCAAAAAGAGTGAGGTATTGTACAAAAATCAGCAGCAACAGTCCGAATAAAAACCCCATTCGGGCTCTTATCGGCGATTTATACTGTTTTTCAGAGGCTAAAGGCGTAGCGCTTTTCCTGTCGGCCGCACTTTTTTTTCTATCCCGGACCTTTCGCTTGCGCTCAGGGCCCTCTTTCGTGAAAGTTTTGTCATGCTTGTTCTGGATATGTTGTCGAAATAACTCGACAGCTCTTTGCAAGCTGTTGCCTTCTCGATATTCTGGAATGGTCGATATCATGTTCGCGATGAGCAGCTGGATGTCGCCAGGCAATTTGGTAAAAGATTTTCGCATGACAAAGCTGGTGTCTTGGCTTCTTCTAGGCAGAGAGCCGGTGAAAAGTTGGTAGAGAATTACGCTGGTCGCATAGATGTCTGATGCTTTGCTGCGCGGCTCGCCATCAAGGCGATAGAACTGTGAGTTTTCTACCGACGTCAGATCATCCTCTGTGGAGAAATCGGCAAGCTTAACCTGACCATCTGTAGTAAATAGTATGTTGGTAGGTCGAAGATGGCCATGAACTATTCGATTATTGTGCGCAAAGATCATCGCTTGACAAATTTGCGAGGCGATCCTTAATATTTCCTCCCAGTTCAGCTGGAACGCTAATTTGTCATTCAGCGTGCCGCCGCTAAGATATTCTTGTACGAGAATGAAATGTCTATCGTTGCGTGAGGTTCCATGGGCCTTCACAATATTTTCATGCTCTAGCGAGGCGAGTAGATTGCTCGCCTCAAAGCCTGCGCTCGAACTTACCTTCTTGTTGATGATGAGCAGGTTGTTTCGATCCTTTTGTTGATAGAGATAAACTGTACCTAATTTGTCTTCGCGTAAAATATCCAACAGTAGAAATTTGGATTTAATCTTAGTAATTCCCTGCTCGGCTCGTAGGCGCTGCTCTTCGTCTAGGTGGGAATCCTGCGAAATTGCTAGCAGATCATTTTTCAACAGCTCGGCAGATCTCGGCCGCAGTTCTGGGTCCTGATTGAGACAACCTAGGGTTAGCTTATTTAATTCGGGTTCGATCTCATCATTTAGGCGAATCGGTTCAGGAAAGACACCGGTAGGAATTTTCCCAGTAAACATCTCATACATTACGACGCCAACTGAGTACAGGTCGCTCCGCTCCATAACGTTTTCGGACGACTCGCGCTGCTCTGGCGACATGTAGTTATAGGTCCCCATCACAGTGCCGGATGTGGTCTGATTTGTTAGTTCAATCTTTTCTTCGTAGAACTGGGCAATACCGAAGTCTAGAATTTTTACGTTGCCGTTATTATCTATCAGAATATTCTCTGGCTTAATATCGCGATGAATTACATTGTTCTGATGGGCATAGGAGAGTGCTTTAAGAATCTGGATTATGATATCGATCTTGCTGGTATGAGAAATCTCATTAATCTTAGAGGCGGTGCCCAGATCGAGGCCCTCTACGTATTCCATCACGAAATAGGGCATCTCATCGGCGGTGATTCCGCGGTCTATAACTGGATTATATTCGGGTGAGTCAATCTGGCGATAATATAAGATTCGCGGTCGACGCGGTGTCTGGCCTCTTTATCGCGGCTCAGGCCATTTATTAAGAGTTTGATCGCTACCGGCCGCTGTAGGGGCTCTTGTATGCCTCTATAGACATACGCCATGCCGCCTTCGTCGATTTTCAGTAGCTTTGAATATCCATCTAATTGCATCAGTTTTCCTGCTTTTGCTGACTGCATGTACTTGATTGCTGTGTGATCTCTAGCCTAATGAGGGTGGGCTCATGAAAATGTGATATTCTTCGCAAAATCACGGTGTGAGGAAGCCAGTTCGAGACCGCGTGCAAGGAATCTACCTCAGATGAAAATACCAAGCTTCGCTATTTCTACCTTCGCTATCGTTTTGGTACTGTACCTGCTGATCGTCGGGGAGGCATTGTTGCTTCCGCTAGTTATTGCCATAGCCCTGTGGTATTTGATCAATACACTCGCGGCGGTATTCGCGAAAATTCAAATTGTTGAGTTTCAGTTCCCTAGTATTGTTTGCCGCCTGGCATCCATATTCACATTCGTCTTGCTAATCTGGGGCCTGATAAATTTCCTAGGTGGCCGCGCGGATGATGTGATGCAGGTTATTCCCATTTATCAGGAAAACCTCACAGAGCGTTTCCAGAATCTTCCTCTCGTTGTCGTGTCAGCTTTTCAAGATCAATTGATCACGGATTGGATAGATCTGCCTGCCTACGCGACATCCGTAGCTTCATCGTTCGCGGGTATTTTGGCGAGTGGCGGCCTGATTATGATCTACGTCTTATTTTTGTTCCTAGAGCAGGGTAATGTCGATCAGAAGATTACGGCGCTATTCAGTACATCAGGGTCGGAAGATGACGTTCGCAAGATTATCAGCAGGATTCGCAACGATATTCAAAAATACATCAGCATCAAGATGTTCACCAGTTCCATGACTGGCTTGCTTAGCTATACGTTTCTACGCATCGTGGACGTCGATTTCGCCGGTGTCTGGGGACTGCTTATCTTCTTGTTAAATTTTATCCCGACTGTCGGCTCTATAATCGCCACTATCTTTCCTGCGATGATCGCGCTTGCGCAATCTGATGGCTATACCTTGTTCATTCTGGTACTAGCAGGCATTGGTGTTCTACAGATCTGCATCGGTAATATTCTCGAGCCGCGGTTAATGGGAAATTCATTTAACCTCAGCCCGATTGTCATCCTACTCAATCTAGGATTGTGGCAGTACATTTGGGGCATTCCCGGAATGTTTCTCTGTGTTCCTTTCCTGATCACCCTAACGATTATTCTTAGTCACTTTCCGCGAACCCGGCCAATCGCGATTATTCTATCCAGTGATGGCAGGTTGCGTGTTCCCGAAGACGCTGTGTTTGAGCAATTTAACATGGCTCCTGGTGGTACTGGTCTATTGCCCTCTAATAAGGATAGCGACAAAGACTGAGTTCTAGCCGGCTTCAAAACACCTGCTTCTGCAAAAAAACCCTGCAATATCCGCGTATTACGCGCTATAATTCTCTGCTTTTTTACACTTAGCTTGCCTCTAGTGGGGGCCAGCTCGAAATCCAGATTCGCCGATTAGATTTAACTATGAGATTCAACAATGACTAGCTCAGAGATTAGACAGAAGTTTTTGGACTTTTTTGCCAGCAGGGGACACCAAATTGTTCCTAGCAGCTCGCTCGTGCCCGGCAATGATCCAACACTGCTGTTTACCAATGCTGGGATGGTGCAGTTTAAGGACACCTTTCTCGGTGATGAGCAGCGAGACTACAATCGTGCAACTAGTTCACAGCGCTGTGTCCGCGCCGGTGGCAAGCATAATGACTTGGAGAATGTGGGCTATACAGCTAGGCATCACACATTCTTTGAGATGCTGGGCAACTTCTCCTTCGGTGACTACTTCAAGCGTGACGCCATTAAATATGCCTGGGAATTCCTAACAGTTGAATTGGGGCTGCCTGCGGAGAAGCTTTGGATTACTGTTTTTGAAGACGATTCTGAAGCAGAATCAATCTGGCTAGAAGAAATGAAGATCGACCCGAGTCGGTTTTCGCGTCTGGGTGAGAAAGATAATTTTTGGTCCATGGGCGATACAGGTCCCTGTGGCCCCTGTTCGGAAATATTCTACGACCACGGCGAAGATGTGCCCGGTGGTCCGCCAGGAAGCCCCGATGAAGATGGCGACCGCTACATAGAGATCTGGAATCTCGTATTCATGCAGTACGAGAAAAAAGCGGATGGTTCCATGACGCCGCTACCTAAGCCTTCTGTTGACACAGGAGCGGGTCTCGAACGCGTAGCCGCTGTTATGCAAAATGTACACAGTAATTATGAGATCGATCTGTTTCAGGACTTGCTGAAAGCGATCTCTACAATCACTGGAGTGGATGACCTTAATAATAATTCTCTAAAAGTTATAGCAGACCATATACGGTCTTGCTCATTCTTAATCTGTCTCTTATACACATCTGACGCTGCCGACGAATAGAGAG
>CAJXQP010000146.1 GCA_913058275.1 uncultured Gammaproteobacteria bacterium
AACCTAGACACCGCCGATTGGTCGAAGAATGGTCTGGAGTATGGCAGGCAAGACGAGCTATATTCGCAGGCGTCAGCCGTGGCGGACTTTCTCGAAGAGTTATTGGCCAGAAAAGCCTAGGGCGCAAACTATGCATTATCTGAGTGAAGACTTCGCAAAGGACCTCCCGAAAGGTGATTCGTTTCATAACTTGCAGGCTATGGAAGGCAGGGTCTACCGGAATGTACAGGGCAGGAAAACTCTGCAATTTGCACTCCGCGGGAAGAGTTATTTCATTAAGAACCATTTCGGTGTTGGCTGGAAAGAGATTTTCAAGAATCTTGTTCAGCTGCGCATGCCAATTCTGGGTGCCGAGAACGAATGGCATGCAATCAGCAAACTGAAATCTCTAGGCTTGGCGACGATGACATCTATGGCCTACGGCAGCAGGGGCTGGAATCCTGCTAGAAGACAGTCGCTCATCGTCACTGAAGACCTTACCAACACCATCAGCCTAGAGGACTACTGCAAAGATTGGCGACAGAATCCACCCGAGTTTGCATTGAAGCAAAAGCTTTTAAATGAGCTCGCTAGTATTAGCAGGACATTGCATCGCGGAGGAGTCTGTCATAGAGATTTCTATCTCTGCCATTTCCTAATGCCGAAAGAGTGCTTTGATGTGGCATCTAATCAGGCGTTCGAGCTGTTCATAATCGACCTTCATAGAGCTCTCATCAAGAATCCTCTGGGACTGCGCTGGATAGTCAAAGACGTAAGTGGACTTCTCTATTCGGCTATGGACATTGGGCTAACGCAGCGTGATTTTTACCGATTTATCAAAATTTATGACGACATGAGCTTGCGCGATGCGTTGGCAACTAATGGGGCCTTTTGGAGTGCGGTACAAACGCGTGGGCTCTCGATGCATAAGAAACTAGGCCAGGTGAGTTAGTGCTATGACTTTATTATCAAGCTCAGAACTTATCGCAATGGGTCGACACATACCCACGCCCTTCAGCATCAGCGTCGATATCCAACAGGGCACGGTAGAGTTAAAGATTGATTCCTTGCTGCGCACGGTGCCCGGTAAGCGACTAGTAGCCTTGTCCACGTGGGAGAACCGCACTGTCATCGTAAAAATATTTATTAGCAGCAATCGCTGGAAGCGCGGCATGCTCAAAGACATTGCGGGTATTGATAGGCTCAAACAGGCGCGCATTCCAAGCCCTAACCTTCTTATACAGGCAACTACCTCTGACAAAAAAGCCGGCGTACTTGTTATTGAATACCTTCGCGAGGGAACTAGTTTGGCGACGTTGTTTGATGATGCTAAGAATGAAGAAGCAAGGGCTGAAATATTAGAAATGGGTGTGAAGGCGGTGGCCGACTGTCATCAATCTGGCCTGTGGCAGAATGACATTCACCTAGACAACTTCATGCTCTGTGCTGGTATTGTTTACGTTCTGGATGGTGCGGACATCAAGAGTGAGGGAGGCGTCCTCAATATTGATACTCGTCTCGCGAATTTCGCGATGTTTCTCGCGCAGTTTCCTGTGTCCCAAGATAAGCACTGGCGAGATCTATTCGATCAATACTGCAAGCAAGCGCCGGGGCTTACGACTGGTGATACTGCGGACTTCGCTGGGAAAATAATTAAGGCGCGGCGAAAGCGGCTAAACTCTTACGAGAAAAAGCTTACCCGGTCCACCAGCGCAAATCGCTGCGAGCAGGGCGCAAATTATTTCTACATTTACGATAGGTCCATACACTCACCTGAGCTTGATCTCTTTATTGCGGACCCCGATAGTTTCATCAATGAGCAGCAGTTGTTGAAGGATGGTAATTCATCCACTGTGGCAATGATCAAAATCAACGAGTGTAACTATGTGCTGAAGCGGTACAATATAAAAAGCTTCTGGCACGGTATCTCTAGAGCATTTCGGCCAAGTCGTGCTCACCATTCTTGGCGTAATGCGTCTGTACTGGAAATGCTCGGTGTGGCTACAGCACATCCGTTCCTCTATTTAGAAGAACGCGTCTTTTGGCTATTCCGCAAGCGCGCCTATTTTCTCTGCGAATACATTGAAGGACGTGACCTAGGAACGGCGTGGGATAAACAGGAAGTCGCGATAAGTGAAAACGAAATGGTGGTGCTGTTCAGAGGCTTATTCAAAATAATGGCAGACTATCGCATTAGCCATGGCGACATGAAGGCGACGAATTTCTTACTCCAAGACAAAGAACTCTATGTGCTGGACCTAGATGCCATGGAGCGAAACCGGTCTAGGTCAAAATTCGTGGAGAAGTTCAGTAAGGATCTAAGAAGATTTCGAAAGAATTGGGTGGGCACCTCGATGGAGCCCGAAGTAGAAACGCTGCTAGAAGACGCAGCAAAGTACTAGTTTGGCTTAGTCTATGACTGTTATTACATTAGGCTTATCAGGCGCAATCGGACATGATCCCGCCGCCGCGCTCTTCGTCGATGGAGAGTTGGCTGCTGCTGTGGAGGAAGAGAGGCTCATTAGGCGTAAGCATGCCTATGATCAGACGCCCTACCTTTCTGCGCGACGCTGTATGCAGATCGCGCGCATAAACCCTGCGCAGGTTGATCAGGTGGCTATTCCCTTTGCGCCGATTAGTTTGTTTACGAAAGCTCGATGGCACTATGCCTACCGGCATTGGTATGCCCCAGATAGGGCCGTTGATAGCCTGCTGAATGGGAATCGGCGCTATAGAAGGTATATCGCAGAGCTGAAAAAGCTATTAGAGAAACTCCACATTTCAGCAGATAAAGTAAAGATTGTGTCTGTGGAGCACCAGCTTGCACATGCCAGTAGTGCCTACCATCTCGACGAACGAGAAGGGAAAACCGCGATATTTTGCAACGACTCAAAGGGTGAGTACTCGAACATTTTTCTCGGCTATGGGGAGAATGGCAAGATCGAAAGGGTCAAAGAATTCTACAATCCGGATTCGCTTTGTGGCATGTACGCAGCACTCACCGACTACCTTGGCTTCGAAATTCTTAAGGGAGAAATCAAGGTAATGGGTATCGCTCCCTTCGGTGATGCCTCCAAATACGATCTTTCCAGTCTTGCCAAATTTAATGGCAAGAAGTTCAAGGTAGACAATACGTTAATTGGTACTGTCGGTATTCGCCGTTACAAAGCGAAGTCGAAAGGCCACTACTTTAGTCAGAAGCTTGTGGACATGTTGGGGCCGCGGCGTGTTGGCAATCTCACCGACGATCCGTATGTGCACTATGCAGCTGCGATCCAGAAACTTTATGAAGACCTCTCTGTCGAACTAATTCGACATTACTTATCAGATGTTCTGGCGGATACCGGGCGACTCGCTATTGCTGGGACAGGATCTATGAATATTCGTCTGAACCAGCGTCTTGCAAATCTGCCGGAAGTTAAGGAGCTAATTGTTCACCCGGCATGCAGCGATGCAGGTACCGCTATCGGTGCCGCCAGCTTTGCAGTACGGCAATCAGGTACAAAGATTAAGCCGGTTACGCATATGTTTCATGGTCCGGCATATACGGCTGAGCAGTGTATCGAAGCCTGTAAATCTCATCAGGATAAACCGCTATGGGAGGTTCTGGAGGCGCCCTATGAAAAGGCTGCACAGATTCTAGCCCAGGGGCATCTACTTGCTTGGTATAAAGGCCGAATGGAATTCGGCACTAGGGCATTGGGCAATCGGAGTATTTTGGCTAATCCAAATTTTCCTGAAGTCGTGGAGAAGATCAATCACCAAGTCAAATTCCGGGAAGCCTGGCAGCCGTATTCGGTATGCGCGTTGGATAGCGTGGCTGAAGAATTTATCCCGGGAGAGCAACACGATAAATATATGTGCCGCGCTGTAACTGCTAGCGATAGCTGGGCTGAAAAGTATCCTACTATCGTTCATGTTGATAAGAGTACCGAAACACAAATAGTCGATTCGCTTAGCAATCCCAACTTACACGAGCTCCTACTTAGTTTTCAGAAGGAAACCGGTCATGGCATGCTCATCAATGCACGACTGAATCGTCCGGGAGAAGCATTGGTGTGTTCGCCAGAAGACGCTCTTAGCATGTTTCTCGGTACCGATTTGGATTATCTAATCATGGAAGGTGTCTTGGTTACCAAGAGCGAACCCTCGGACGAGTGGTAACGGAAGAATTATTCGGAGGTACTAGAGTAGACCCTTTCAAAAATTGCAATTCGCTGTGCCTGGGTGTCTGGGAAATACGCTAGCACCTTTAATTTGTCTGTTATGGCATTACTCTCCAGTAACTTCTTCGTTTCGAAGGTAAGCTCGGCCACAATCGTATCCCCAACTTCACTAGATAGAATCTCTTCCTCAGTTAAGTTTCTCTGTACCAAATCATAGTCTTCAACTTTGCCGCTGAAATAGGCAATCGCGTGATTGTTTGTTACCAGCGCCGAAGAGTCGTTAGTGTTTACTGCGATCCACTCAATTGAGTCATTCACATAGGACTTGGACTCACCAAAGCTATAGTAAGAATCTATCGCGCAGTAACTAAAGAAAAATGCAACGATATACGCAATACTTTTTCGGCCGGATACCTTTGCGCTATCCAAAATGTGAAGCACTATCTCGGGAACTACTAAGACTAATAAGATACACATTAGAATCGCGTAACGGCTAGACAGATAACGAGTAACAATAATGAAACTAAGGAGTATCAAAAAATTTATACAGAGAAAGAACGCTACCGGGATGGCGACATCTCTATTGAACCGAAGCTGATTCTTAAAGAGTCCAATAATCAAAATGATCAGATACGGCCCTCCTACGCCAGAAAATAAATTGGCTAACAAAATCGAAATCATGCCTGCCAGCAAGAATACTTCAATATATTCACGAGAGAAGGTTGCCGCGTATTCTGTAAATAACAGAGAGCCTAAGAGCGCTCTCTCTTCATCGTTCAGCGTAAAATTCCCTGAGATAAAGGGTTCGTATATAGAAGCGAACTCAATGAAGAGTTGCGCTACGTTGAGGCCCATCAGTGCGAGAAAGAGCAGCAGGCCTATCGAGAGAGAGACTACTATTGCATACATTCTAAAGAGAAGAATCTTGCGAGCGCTGGTTTTGAGGCGCGTATCGAATAACAAGGCGAGAGGAGCAAATACCAGATAGGCAAGTGCTTCTGCACGAAACGACGCTGCTAGAAGCAGGCACGCGCAGAAAGTAATTGCAGATCGCGTTAACTGCATTTTGGCGTAGAGCAGGTACTGCCAAAGTGCTGTAAGAGAAAGTGCCCAGAATCCAATATCTCGAATTAGCAGATCGCGGTACTCATTTAACTGCGGGTAAACCAGGATGCAGATTGCTGCGATGACGAGCAAGGGCTCGGAATCGTTAATTTCTTTAACAATGCTGAGAAAGGCGTAGACAAGAATAGCGTAAAACATCGCGTTGACGAACAAGCCAGCCGAGAATACATCTAGCCCAGTTGCGGATACTATTCCGATTAGTATTGAGTATGTTGCCCAGGAATAGTGTTGATAAGCTGCAACAACGCCATCCGCAAGAAATATCTCTGCGGTGCGGGCATAGGTATAGGCATCGGAGTTGGGAATTTCCTGTAGGAGTAAAGTGAAAATAGACAGCACGAGGCTCGCCGATACTGCGATCCATCTTATGTCGTGTTGTCGCCAATCTAGATTCATCTTCACTTATTTCTTTTGTTCACTTTTCAGTTATTCGTTTTTAATACAAAATTAATAGGGTCTTGCGGAGGGCCCGGCAGCCTGCGTCTTAAATCGCTTATGTAACCAAAGGTATTGGTCGGGCTGTTTCCGTATAGCCTGTTCCACTAACCCGTTAGTGGTGCATGCATCCGTTTCAGCGTCGCCACTTGGAAACCCTTTAAGGGCAGGCGCGAAATCGAGATGATACCCCGAGTTATCCTCATTTCGATAATGGCTATAAAACACTACCGCGGAATCATTTACCTTGGCGAATCGCGCCGTAGCGGTAATGGTGGCAGCTTGAACACCAAAGAAGGGGACAAACACCGAGTGCTTCGCGCCGTAGTCCTGATCTGGAGCGTACCAGAGAATCCGGGCTGCCTTCAGACTGCGCATCGCACCGCGCACATCTTTGCGGTCGTAGACATGACGGAAGTGACGAATGCGCCCGTTAAACATGGCCGCTTGAAACAGCGGGTTCTTGTTTGGTCGATAGGTCACATCCATATCCCCGACTAAATTGAACAAGAAACCCCCCATTTCCAAACTCGAGAAATGCGCACAAAGAAGCAACACGCCCTTACCTTCGCCGATAGCCGCCTCTAGGTTTTCCAGTCCAGTTACGGTTGTTCGAGATCGATAGTCTTCCGGATTTCGAAACCAGGCGATAGCTACTTCGATGAGCCCAATGCCGTTCGAGCGAAAAGTCTTTCTTACCAGCTTCTTGTGTTCCTGCTCGGATAGCTCGGGAAAGCAAAGGCGGAGGTTGACCTCGCAGATGTGCCGTCTCGACCTCGCGAAATAATAGCTGAGAAGCCCAAGCCCTCGGCCAATATGAATCTGCAGCAGATACGGTAGATGTGCCGTTAGCCACATCGCAGACAAACCTATCCACGTCGGCCAGTAGCTTGGCGCGATGAATTGCCTTAGGGGTGTTCTTATTTGAGAGTCTTCAGCCACTTTTTACGCCAGCGAGCACCTGATTGAGTGCGTGGAGAATAAGGAGAATAATAGGTTTATCGCTATTTCTTGAGCGAATTGTAGCAGAAGCCTAGAAATAACAGCACTTTACGTGGCTTCGATTGCCTATTAGTAAATATTGCCAATAAAACCCCACCCACTATAGATAGTAATGCCCTAATTGAGATAAATTCCCCACTTGAGGCTCGGATTATTAAAATTGACTCGATGGCTCCGTTATTCCAGTATTTAGCCCATGTGATATGATCAGCCGCCATAAAAAGCAGTAAACTGCGGTCTTGAATACAGGAAACCTCTGATGAAACTTGAGATGCCATCCTTCCAACAAGCCAAGCTATTGGTTATCGGTGATGTCATGCTGGACAGATATTGGCATGGAGCTGCCTTGCGCATATCACCGGAGGCGCCTGTACCGGTTGTGAAGGTTGGCAACCAGGAAGACCGACCAGGCGGCGCGGGAAACGTGGCGCTGAACATTGCTGCTCTGGGTTCGGCGGCCACGCTTATCGGCGTCGTAGGTAAGGATGACAATGCGCAGGATCTGGAGTCTCGTCTCGTCGCTGCCGGCGTCTATTGTGAATTTCTAAAATCCGAAGATAAGCCGACGATCACCAAGCTGCGAGTAATTAGCCAACACCAACAATTAATCCGCCTCGATTTCGAAGAAAAGTTTGATGAACAAGACGTGGCTGACCTGCAGTCACTCGCGACCTCACTTCTTCCAAGTGCGCAAGTACTCGTCCTCTCAGACTACTGTCTCTTATACACATCTGACGCTGCCGACGAA
>CAJXQP010000147.1 GCA_913058275.1 uncultured Gammaproteobacteria bacterium
TGTGTATAAGAGACAGCTGGACTCAATAGCATTCTTTCTGAATGAAGGTCGCAGTGGCGCTACCTTTCCCGAGAGATGATTCTTAAGCGCATTAATAAACTGCTCTTCATCGGCGGTGGAAATTCTCAGCAATCGCAGTCCCTGACTAAGCTTTTCAACAAGTAGCGATTCGTCAAATTTGCTCGTTTCTATTTGGCCCGCACTGCACAACACCAATAATTGCAATACATGTTCTGCCTCTCGCCACTGAAGACTCGACACACCTTTGTTGAGGCCAATTAATAACAACACTATGCGTCAATGCTCTTTGGCCATTTTTTGCACAAAGTCAGGGACATCCGCACTTGATCGAACTATTTGCAAGGCATCACTAACCGATGACTCAACCACTTGAGAGTCGGGCTTGAGCTGTTCACTATTAGTTACCGAATTGTGCTGAGTCACCTTGCTTGGCGTGCAGCTGCTAGAGACCGGCATATGAAAAGAAGAAGAGGATGAATAGAGGCAATCGACGAACTGCTTGTTATCGATGTTATTCAAAATACTGATACTATCAAGGAAAAGTTTTCCCATTTTCATGAGGAAATGCTGCTCGAACAACTTCATAAACACCAATCGAATCTCTAGATTAATCTTGATTGCATCTTGAGCCTCGACAAACCCGAGAAGCACAGATGAAACGAGTGTGTTTCCGCGTATCAGATGCTTTTCTTTTTTAGCTTCTATCGCGCAGAAAAGACTTTCAATCTGCTTTATGTAGGGAGAGTAGTATTGCGTAGCTTTTCGCGCCATGGTGCTTGCTGCAAGTTCAATCTCCATGCTCTCGAAGATAACCGGCGAATCCGAATCCTGTCGTGACTGTGCTGTAGAGGAATCAAACTGAGAATTTCCGCGCCCCATATTGTTCCCCGCCGTGTCGAGGAAGGTTTCTGCGAACAAGACTTGTTTAGCACGGATTTCTCGCATCGCACTTAGGTAGTCGCCACCGGATGTAAATTGGCCTTTGTTCCCAGCCTCAAAAACGAAGTCATTAACCTCATCGAAAAAGCTGCTGCTCAATTGGTTCATCTGCTTTCGCAGCCGCTGCCTTAGCGCCCACCCAGCTTTCTCAATCTGCTGCGTATTCGCAGATTGTAGTTTAGTAGCTTAGTTTACCATCGAGACTATTGACATGATTTCCGGGCTAAGCACACTGTTTATAGGTGTTTCGAGATTTCTTATATCACCCAGCCCCCACGTAAATCATGACACTGTTCACAGAACGAAGAATTAACTGCTATTGGGAACAAATTCAATTTCTTACCTCGTCAATGTTCTTCAAAAAGCATGACTCAGTTCACAACTTCCTATTCCCAGTGGGATAAGACATAATCTTCGAAGTGTCTTATCCATCGACAGAAAAAAAAATCCCACCGGGCAAACGTATAGGCCAAGGCATGCTGATCTTCAGTTTCGTGCTTGGACTGGGTGGTCTAACTTTTTTCTTTGACGATCAAATACAGCAGCTAGCAAATCCCAATCAGAACCCACGCTCGATGGAACTAAATTCAGGGGTACGGGAAGTCGTTTTGCAACAAAACAGACAAGGACATTACGTAGCAAGCGGTACCGTAAACAATGTGTCGGTTCTCTTTCTTTTGGACACCGGCGCCACAGACGTTGCAATACCCGAATCAATTGCCTTAGCTGCTGGTCTGCAACGCGGCAATACATCGCGAGCATCGACGGCGAATGGCGTGGTTACTGTCTATTCAACCCGAGTTGCTGAGTTAACTCTAGGCAATATAGTTCTCGAGGATGTCAACGCAAGCATTACTACTAGCATGGCCGGCGATACAATCCTGCTTGGCATGAGCGCATTGCGCCAAGTAGAATTCAGTCAGCGCGGTGACGAACTGACGCTTAGACATTATCCGGAGTCTTGAGAGAGTATGTCCCAAACTATACCCGTCGATATAGCGCAGCTCGTCACCTTTTGCCTGCAAGAAGATGTAGGCTCAGGCGACATCACCGCAGAGCTCATCCCAGCCGATAAAACAATTTCGGCAAAACTGATAAGCCGAGATAACGGAATTTTTTGTGGACGACCTTGGGCTGACGAAGTATTTCAGCAAGTCGATAGTTCGCTGACAGTAAACTGGAACATCGAAGAGGGATCTGAGCTTTCCCCCGATCAGACACTCGTCCAAATTGTTGGTCCGGCACGCAGTATTCTAACGGCTGAGCGAACCGTTTTAAATTTTCTACAAACACTTTCCGCTGTCTCCACAATCAGCCAGCACTACGCATCAATGGTAAGACACACATCAGTAAAGCTACTAGACACAAGAAAAACCCTACCGAGTCTGCGCAGCGCACAGAAATACGCAGTTCGAGTCGGAGGTTGTTTCAATCACCGCATGGGATTATTTGACGCCTTCCTAATCAAGGAAAACCACATCGCGGCCTGCGGTGGTATCGATGCAGCAGTATCTAAAGCTAAAGCCCTCTACCCCAACAAACCTGTTGAGATAGAGGTACAAAATCTAAATGAGCTTGAACTGGCCATATCCGCGCAGGCCGATATCGTCATGCTCGACAACTTCGAATGTAGCGATATATTGAAGGCCGTTAAGTTGAACGACAGCCGTTTGAAACTGGAGGCTTCCGGAGGCATAGATGCGGATGTACTGGTATCTATCGCTGAAACTGGCGTAGACTATATTTCTCTAGGCGCACTGACTAAAAATTGCCAGGCTACAGATCTTTCATTATTGATAGAGTAACGACCATCGCCAGGACTCATCAAAATTGGCCAGGCTAGAGAAATAAGGGAGAATCTATGCAATACAAAGCTTTGTGTAAAAACCTACTCTCAATCGGACTACTACTGGCTCCTGCGGTGGCATCGAGTCATGGCGGGAATACTGACCTCAATGGCGGGCATTATTACGGTCGCTCTTATCACTGCCATATGACCGGGTGCGAAATGCCGGACACATTCAACCTCGGGAGAAATCGCAGGGATAACAGCATGACTGATCATCGTAGCAGAGAGAAATTCTTCAACACTGATGATTGGGACTTCGAAGTCGACTATGACAATGATTGTCAATCAACTCGGCAAGAAATGCTAATCCTCACCAACCGTACTGAGTCTCGTTACACCAATCCACGCAACTGTGTAGTTCGTACCGGTGAGTGGCTAGATGAATATACCGGCAAAATTTTCAAGGTAGCCGTTCAAATCGACATAGATCATGTTATCCCACTCATGTATGCGCATACCCATGGCGGCGATCGCTGGCCGGAACAAAAGAAAATGCAATTTGCAAATGATCCGCTCAACATGATGTTGGTAGAGAGGTCAGAGATTAAGAAGAAACGCGAACGGGGCCCAGATCGCTACTTACCACGCAAAGAATTTCAGTGCGAATATGCAGGTCTGTGGCAAGCGATAGCAGACAATTATGATCTTAATATAGAGAATCGAGACAAGAATGAAATTAGAAAAATCTTGGAAGGCTGCGAAGAATAATAACCGTCTGAATGGCTTGGAAAAACTGAAAGTCAGAAAGTGATGCAAAAAAAGCCGAACTTAGTTCGCTTTTTTTGTCTACTGTTCGCTCTACCCCAAATCAGGGAGTCACCACCTTAATGGCGTCCATACCGTTATCTGGATCCAACTTTGCATCGCCTGCCGGAAACCCATTCTCAGACAAAATATACGCTATTACGTCTGTATACTCTTCGAGCATCAATGAACCAGGATTATCGGCTGGCATCGTTCCCAACATTGACTCCCACAACCAAAGCACGGGCTGATTGTTATAAGACTTCAGGATATCGCGATAGAAGCGCATATCGTGGCATGTCTTGCAGCTGTTATCGTATACGCTCTTGCCAGTCTCCGCCTGTGCTGCAGTATATACGCCGTCCTTCACAGTTCTGTCCTCGGCCATACCAATCTGACTGAGCGCAAGACTCGTCAATGCCAAAATTATTTTCACCGAATTATTCATCGTTTATTTCCTCAGCAGAAGGTGAAACGTGTGTTTCAGGCCTGCTTATCCTTTAAGGTAAATATTCTGCAACTAGTGCAACCAGCTATCAAGCCACTAGTAAATCATCTTATAAATTGGGCTGCTTCGAGAACCGCGTAAACATAAACTACATCAGTGATTTTATCAAGTAGTTGCTTCTTCCCAGCTAAATCAATGCTAAATAAAGTTTTTGTAAATCAGTTACTTAATATCATGAGCCTACTATAGACCGAGATAAATGAACTGCAGCTTAACTAGATATCCCTCTCGTGGGGAGAAGTAGTGGTCTGTCGCAATTTTTAACAATCGATTGCCAGTTGCTGCCTAAATGAAGCACTAACCCCGCTAGGGTTCGCTCCCGCGTGGTCGCTAAAGATGACTATTTTTAATATTTAGTCCCGATCACTGTCTTTGTACATCTTAGAATTTCTTTCTCCGTCTCAATCCGCTTGATACGCTTTTCCAGTTCTTGGATCTTGCGTTGATCCGGCGTTAAGGCATTGGGCATAAATGAGGTTCCATTACGTTCTTCCCGTAATTGCCTTGACCATTTATCCATCGATGAAGCACTTACATTGACAGCTTCAGCTGCCTGTCTAACGGAGTAGTTCTGGTCAACAACCAGCTGGGCTGATTCCAGATTAAACTCTGGACTGAAATTGGGCCTTTTCTTGCGTGTCATATTGTCACCTAATTGTAGGAAATGCATAATAGCACCTCTATTTAGGTGGCCAAATTCACTATGCCACTACAATCAGCCCTATTAGCATTCAGAACACATAGATTCATGGCTGTTCGTTTTCCATATACGCCTCGACACTTATCAAGCGAAGCGCAAAAGGGCCATCTGTTTTGTCGTACTGATACAAGGCGAATTCAGCAATCTGACTGGTATCAAGTTCAGGGCCATCGAGCTCGAATCCTCGAAACTGAGGGAAAAAATTCATGAATGGAATATCGATTACGTTTGTTTCGTCAGCCATAGTGTCGAAATCAGCCCAATAATTAATTCGCCGTCCACGCCATCGAGCATCCGTTTGTATTCCCCAAGTGTAACGACGTCCGTCAGCCTTTACCTTGACTCTTATTCCAGTATAAGCGGACAAGTCTAGTTTTAAAGGCTGTGTGCGAATGGAGCTGAAACCGCCACCGTTCGTGTTGGTATTTCCAGAAAAAATAAGCACCCCCAAAGAAATATCAAACCCGCCTTCGCTTCTTCCTCCCATGACGTTATCATTTTGCACGTACCAGCCAAAGTCAGGACTGTCGGCATTAAAACTAGTAAGAGATAGGGTGTCCAATTTGTCAGTCTCCGAGGCGCTGAGAGGTGCAAATAATAGGGCAAGCAGAATTACGCTGCACGAAAGGGCGGTTGAATGTGAAAAATGCATTTTGTTAATTGACATGGTACTAATACGTGCCAATTCATCGGTTTGGTTCAACTCTTTGTTCCACGCAATGATACGAGAAACAGGGACAGACCGCGTTTGTTCAATTTCTCGAGACTGCTTAATCGTGGTCTGTCCCCCAGAGTTTGCATTGCCAGGCATTCGCTATTCGTTGAACAAAGGACTGGTGCTGGGAACGGAGCAGTTTAAGACAGAAGTAGAGGTGTTGACTGGACGTCGAGTAAGGCCAGCGAGAAGGAAACGCAAAAGCGCGAAAACTACTGGATATTTACTCTAACCCCAATTCTTCATCCGTCAGGATCGTTTCCCTTTAGCATGATTCCCGCATATTTATAAATTGGAAAAGACTCTAATGGATCAGGAAGGTCTTTTGAATTAGCACGGACTTTTTCTACTGCAGCGACAAATTCTGGTGCGTAAGTTATGTTCTTCGAATCTTCCCACCATTCACTACTACCCTTAGTGGAAAGAAATATAGCTGTGCCAGTCATAAAAGCATCATAAACGTTTGCGGGGATTAATCGTCCTCTACCCATGTAAAAAACTTGTTCGCATATATGATAGTGCTGGTGTCGAACGCAGTCAAATTCCATCTTTTCTTCAGGCGAAAGGGATGAAAAATCTGTTGAGCCTCGCACCATGATAGAGGAAGTCCTAGGATTTTTATGAAGTGAATACCATTCCGTTAGCTGTTTAATTATATCGCGATGACCATCTGATTTCGCAATGCTATTGTTAGCTCGCACTTCTATAGCTAGATAAACGAGTGTTAGTAAGACACCTACTACCTCGATTGATACATCCATAACATGCTCTCCCTTTCCAATTCGTTTGATCCAGTAGTTAGTGCTCCAACAAAGTCCTGGTGCACCAGAGTAACAGTGCTCACCAAGGTCAAAGACGCGCTTACGTGTACGCAAGGCAGGCTGACGCTGTCGTTGCCTTACGGCCACATTCCCTTTCGTGGCACTAATCATCTGTGAAAATGCTACCTATTTAGCTTGCAGGGAATCTAGAAACTTTAAAACATCTGCGGCAGTGAGCGTTGGGTTTTCTTCCATCGGAATATGGCCCAGATCAGGATAGATGATCGTCACTGTATTAGGCATATTTTTTTCAAACAGGGGCGCTACTGACACAGGTATCACCGCATCTTGTCCTCCCCACATAATCAATGTGGGCTGAGTAAGAGCACTAAAATCGGTTAGCTGATCCGAGTCGCCATAGGATCCTGTTCGACTTAATATTGCAGTGCGCGTTCCCTCTCGCATAATGAGTTCGTAGTAACGCTCGATCAGTTGCTCATCAACCACAGGAGAATCGTTATAAGCAGATCTTAGCCCTTGTCCGATTAACGATGCAGGGTCTAAATAGCGGGCGATAGCGCGAAACCATTCTTGTTGCAGTAGCGCGAATGCTGCGGGGGCCTCTCTGTCATACTCGGTGCCGCCTTCTTCGTCTATGTTAATGCTCGAACTCTGCCAACTCCTTGGCGCTACAGAGTCGACAAGTATCATCGCAGACACACGCTCGGGGTGCTCGAGCGCGTAGCGCCAAGTTGCGCCTCCACCCATGGAATTCCCACCCAGCACGAAGTCTTTCAAACCAGCCGCATTAGCAACCGCATCGATGGTCTGAGTAAAAACGTCACCTCCGTATTCGCCGCTAGGCACCTGCCCTGTGAGCCCGTGCGCTGGGAGGTCTAGAGTGACTATTCGGTACTTCTGGCCCAGGATACTTACCCACGGCTCCCAAGTGTGTAGCGATGCCATCGCCCCGTGTACGAGCACCACTGGCAGGCCGCTAGCATTGCCCTGGTCGCGATAGTGCACGCGACTACCGTTTTCCATGATGAGAAATTCAGATTCAGAATTACTATATTTCGCATCTACTACTGACGCCGGCAAGTCACCTTCGAATAAGAAAATTGCCGCTACAACAGCTAATATGATGAGCATACCTAATAAGCCTTTACCAATTTTAATACTTC
>CAJXQP010000148.1 GCA_913058275.1 uncultured Gammaproteobacteria bacterium
GAGATCAGCCTCGGTCTCGTGGGCTCGGAGATGTGTATAAGAGACAGATTTGGATAGAGAACAATTCATGAATGCTTACTTAGTTTTAGACCTCACGATTCACGACATGGAAAGTTTTACTGAATATGTGGAGAAGATTCCCGCGGTAATTAGCAAGCATAATGAGAAGTTACGCGGTACAGGGACAAATACCCACGGTGTTGGAAGGTGATTGGAAGCCCGATCGACTGGTCGTAATCGAATTCCCTTCGCGAGACAATGAGAAGGCATTCTTAGCGGATCCAGAAGCTCAGGCACTGTTTGTTATTCGGCATAAAGCGACCACCAGCAAGTTATTGTTGGTAGACGGTACGCAGTAGTAATGGGGATGTAGCTATGACAGAAACTAGAGTTGGCGCAGGAGCACATGATTCCAGTTGGCCTGTCCGATGATGATAGCAGTTTGGTTTTTCAGCGGCAGGTATTTATCGATGAGAGGCCTCACTACTATCAGTATTCAAATAAGACCGAGGATTTAACAGGAGAAGAGCTCTTCGCCCAGTTTGTACCACAGCAAGACTGAGGCTCTAATCGAAAGGGCGGTGAGACTTGGGTAATACGACCACCTTGCTGCGAGACACTTTGTCGTGCGCCGCATCGCCTTTACTATCGAGATAGAGTGATAGATAGCCCAGCCCGAAGAGGAAGAATGCAGGCCAGGCAGCGACATAGCGAATTACGCCTTGCCTGAAATCAATTAGTCCGCCATCAAGAGATTCAAGTTTGATCCGCCATGCGATCATGCCGAGAGTCTGACCGCTCTTTGTCCAAAACCAGATATAGAAACCGCTGCCGCTTGCTACCATGATGGTGAACAGCAGTGCGTCGAGTAGGGGGTCGGTCTGCACCACGCCATCGACTAACTGATTCGACTCAGTGCCGACAATGAGCTGCAGTATAAATCCAAGCACCATCCAGATGGCCGCTACGAGAAAACCATCGTAGAGCAGGGCAGCCAGACGCCTCATCAGGCCCGCTCTAGCAAGGGGCTCCGATGCTTCGCCTAACAATTCTACTTCAGTCAATGGTTAGTAACTCTAGAGATGCTTAAAGCTCTTTAACAGCCTGAATTAACTCGCTTGCTGCCTTCTGCCCATCTCCGAATAACATCTTTGTGTTGTCCGCAAAGAACAGTGGGTTTTCTACGCCCGAGAATCCAGTTCCACGCCCGCGTTTGATAACGATTACGTTGTCCGCATCGATGGCATCTAAAATAGGCATGCCGAATAGTGGGCTGCTACTGTCGGTCTTCGCCGAAGGATTTACGACATCGTTGGCTCCGATAACCAGTGCCACAGTCGTGTTCTTAAAGTCGGCATTGATGTCTTCCATGTCATAGATCATGTCATAGGGTACACCGGCTTCGGCGAGCAATACGTTCATATGTCCGGGCATGCGACCGGCTACAGGGTGAATCGCGAACTTCACGGTGACGCCTTTCTCAGAGAGGATTTGTGTGAGTTCCCAGATTTTATGCTGCGCTTGAGCCACCGCCATGCCATATCCGGGGATGATGACAACCTGGCTAGCGAAAGACATAAGAATGCCGGCGTCCTGCGCCTGAATCTCCTTCATGACGCCTTCGCTGCCGTCGCCGCTTACGGCGGCCGCATCTGTACCGACGCCAGCGAAGAAAACGTTCGCAACCGAGCGATTCATTGCCTTCGCCATTAACTGTGTCAGCAGGGAGCCGGCCGAGCCGACAACAATACCAGCGATGATCATCGCTGCGTTGCCTAGTACGTAGCCTTCGAAACCCACCGCGAGACCAGTTAGTGCATTAAATAGTGAGATGATCACGGGCATATCTGCCCCACCAACCGGAACGGTTATGAAAACGCCTAGCACTAGGGCAAGCACATAGAAAATGATGATTGTGTCGATGCTATTAGTGAAGAAAATAGCGACACCAAAGCCTGCGGTTACGATTGCGAGCAGGGCATTGATGACATGCTGCATCGGCAGTAATTTGCTGCGATTCAATCGGCCATCGAGTTTAGCCCAGGCGATGATGCTTCCGCTGAATGAGATTGTGCCGATGATGGCGCCGAGGATGCCGAGCACCGCTACATCAGTGCCGAGCATGTCCGCAACCGTTGCGGTTCCAGTTACATCATGCGCTGCCTCGTTGCTTGCCTTGATCAATTCGACAGCGGCAATTGCAGCGGCTGCTCCGCCGCCCATACCGTTATACATGGCTATCATCTGTGGCATGTCGGTCATGGCAACTTTCTTGCCGCTATACCAGGCATATCCACCGCCTAGGGCTATAGCGATGATTATCAACATGATATTAATGCTGACCTGATCGCTATCGAGTATTTGCGGCGACATGAACGTGGCTAGGGTTGCGAGAACCATGCCTGCGCCTGCCCAGAGTATTCCGCGCCTTGCGGTAACCGGCGAACTCATCTGCTTGAGGCCTAGGATGAAAAGAGCGGCTGCTATCAGATAGGCTGCTTGGATTAGAGTTTCCATCTAAGAGTCCTCGCCTTCTGTTTTCTTTTCGCTAGGCCTAAACATCTCCAGCATGCGTTCTGTGACCACATAGCCGCCTACTGCGTTGCCTGCGCCTAAGAGTACGGCGATAAAACCGATGACCTGCTGCGCGGTTGTTTCGGCAATACCCAGCGCTACCATCGCACCAACTAAAACAATGCCGTGTACGAAGTTTGATCCGGACATGAGAGGCGTGTGCAGAATAACTGGCACCTTGCTGATAATTTCGTAGCCTGTGAAGCCGGCTAGCATGAATATGTAGATTGCCGCGAGACCTTCGATCATGAGGATGCTCCTTCTAGCTGTTCTTTGATGCCGGCATGGTGAATCCCACCGCCATGGGTAATCAAACTTGCACTGAGGATCTCGTCTTCGAGATCGATATTGATGGCGCCATCTTGTATCAATAGTTCCAAAAAGTTGAGGAGGTTCTTTGCGTACAGCTCGCTGGCATGATTGCCAAGCATGCTGGGCACGTTGGCTGGGCCATAGATCTTTACGCCGTTGTGCAGAACAGTCTCGTCAATTTTTGTCAGTTCACAGTTGCCACCGCCCTCAGCTGCGAGATCTACGATAACGGAGCCGCCACGCATTCCTTCGACCATCTGTGTATTGATGATTAGAGGAGAAGGGCGTCCTGGTATCGCTGCCGTGCTTACCACAACATCCGCGGCTGCTAGGTGTTTGGCGAGAATAGCTTGCTGTTGCTGGCGTTCTTCGTCGGTTAGCTCTCTTGCATAACCGCCGTCGCCTTCCGCCTTGATCTCAATGTCGACAAATTTTGCGCCTAACGATTCGACCTGCTCTTTTACGGCGGCTCGAACATCGTAGCCTTCCACTATCGCGCCAAGGCGCCGAGCGGTGGCGATAGCCTGTAGTCCAGCGACACCAGCACCGATAACTAAGACCTTTGATGGTCTGATCGTACCTGCGGCAGTCGTCAACATAGGAAAGAACTTGCCGAGCAGGTTGCTCGCTAGAAGCACGGCCTTATAGCCGGCAATGGACGCCTGTGATGAAAGTGCATCCATGGCCTGCGCTCTGGATATTCGAGGGATTAATTCCATCGAGAACGCGCTGATCTTTTTTGCTTTGAGTTTGTTAAAGCGCTCTAGATCTGAGTGAGGGTTCAGGTATCCGATCAGGATCGAGCCTTCCTTGAGCTGCTCAATTTGCTCGTTGGTAGCAGGATTCACTGTCAGGCAGATATCGGACTTGCCAAGAATATCAGCGGATGAGGCAGCAATTTCAGCATTCTCGTAATAGTCATCAGTATAGCCTGCAAGTGCCCCAGCCCCGGTTTCCAGAGAAACCTGGATATCTTGCTTGGCTAGTCGATTTACGATATCTGGCACTAATGCGACCCGCTGTTCGCCTTCGCGAACTTCTTTAGGGACACCAATTTTGATCGTCATACTGAACCTCAGATGCTCAATTTTCCATGAATGGCGCAGTATATAACGATCCTCATCAAGTGCAAGCTAGTCCAAGTTGGTGCAAGTTGGCGTAATTAATGAGTTTTCGGCTTATCTCAGCCTGTAGATTTTGCTAGAATCCGTTCCCCACCAGATTCTATGGCTCACACACTAGGTATCTCAGGACACCTAAATTTTAATTCGCATCAGGACTTCAGCATGGCTGCCCAAGCGCATACACGTCATATCAGTTTGTTAGATACAACACTGCGCGACGGAGAACAAACTCAGGGTGTTTCTTTTTCAGTTAATGAGAAGGTGAATATTGCCCGCGCACTTCTGCAATCCCTTAAGGTGGATCGCATCGAAGTTGCTTCTGCCTGTGTGTCAGATGGTGAAAAGCTTGCGGTGTCAAAGATTACTGAGTGGGCCGATTCGGTCGGCAAGCTGGATCGTGTTGAGGTACTGGGATTTGTAGATCACAAGCGTAGCGTGGACTGGATTGTGAGTGCTGGCGGCAAGGTTATCAACCTGCTCGCGAAGGGCAGCGAGAAACACTGCCGCGAGCAATTAGGTAAAACACTTGAGGAGCACGTAGCGGACATTGAGAAAACAGCAAGCTATGCGGCCGAGCAGGGCCTGCGCGTTAATATGTATTTGGAAGACTGGTCGAATGGCTATGCGAATAGCAAAGACTATGTGATGGGGCTAGTTGAAGGCACCCAAAAATGCGGGATAGTACATTATCTTTTGCCTGATACCCTAGGCCTGATGTCGCCAGAGGAGGTCTCCGTCTCATTGCAGGATATGCTGGAAAGGTTTCCGGATTTAACATTCGACTTTCATCCCCACAATGACTACGGACTGGCAACCGCCAATGTAATGGCGGCAGTAAATGCTGGGATTAATACCATTCACTGCACCATAAATTGCCTAGGCGAACGCGCCGGAAACGCATCGCTTGCCGAGGTGGCCGTCGTATTGAAAGACAAGATGGGCATGCAGTTATCAATCGACGAGACTCGGATCGGATTGCTTAGCCGCATGGTCGAAAACTTTTCAGGCAAATGGATAGCTGCAAATACGCCCGTTGTTGGAGCTGATGTGTTTACTCAGACTGCAGGTATTCATGCCGACGGTGACCTGAAAGGCGACCTTTACGTAACTGAACTCAGTCCAGAGCGCTTTGCAAGAAAACGCGTCTATGCACTAGGCAAGATGAGTGGCAAGGCTTCCTTGATCAACAATCTAGACGAGTTGGGCATAAGTCTCTCTAAAGATGATCAAGCGAAGGTACTGAAGAGGATCGTTAAATTAGGCGATTCGAAGCACATCATTACCTCCGAAGATCTGCCTTTCATCATCGCCGATGTCATGCAGAGTCGTGACTTCCATAACATCACGCTTCTCAATTGTTATATTAATAGTGGCTTAAATGTTGAGAGCACGGCGAGTATCCGTGTCGAGCTAGAAGGCAAAGAATTGCAGGGCTCGGGTTCTGGTAACGGTGGCTTCGCCGCCTTCTTCGATGCTATCGAGAAAATATTGAAGGAAAGCAATTTCGAAATGCCTGCGCTACTGGACTACGAGGTCCATATTCCCCGCGGTGGAAATATCGATGCGCTCACAGAATGTATCATTACTTGGGAATGGCAGGAGCAGGAATTCAAGACGCGTGGTGTCGACTCTAACCAGGTTCTTGCGGGCGTTAAGGCTGCAATGCGCATGATTAATCTGCGCATGCAGGCCGACAAGAACTAGTTAGCACTCCCCCTTTTTCGCTTCCTGATTTTTTTATGCAGGAATAGGGGTCTTGTCTAACTCACTGACGACTAAGTCTCCGAACGCCTGGGTGCTTATCATCTTTACACCCTCTCCCGGCTTGGAAAGGTCGGAAGTAGAATTTCCCTGAGCGAAAACACTCTGCATCGCGCTCCAAACGTTCCTTGCCTCTGCCTCTAAACCAAAGCTCATTTCTAGCATCATCGCGACAGAGCCGATCATGGAATAAGGGTTTGCTATGTTCTGGCCAGCAATGTCGGGGGCAGAGCCGTGAGATGGTTCGTAGTAGGCTTTGTCTGGTCCTAGGCATGCCGAAGGCATGAGTCCTAGTGATCCAAGAATACCGCCAGCTTGGTCACTCAATATGTCGCCGAACATATTCTCCATGACCATCACGTCGAACTGGCCTGGGTTTAGACACATGTAGGTCGCCGCCGCATCGACCAGTATATGCTTCACTTCTACTTCCGGATAATCTTGACCGACTTCTCCGAGAACTTCGTTCCATAGAACGCTAGATTTAAGAACATTCGATTTGTGGATGTTGTGCAGTACCTTCTTGCGCTTCATCGACGTCTCGAAAGCTACCTTCGAGATAGCGGCTATCTGGTCTTCATCGTACTCAAGCATTTCATTGACGTAACGTTTTCCCTGCGCATTGATGCCGGTCTCTTTCTTGCCGAAATACAATCCGCCGACAAGCTCGCGAATAATGATGAAATCGATTCCGTCACCGATGATTTCTGGCTTAAGCGGAGAGAAGTGCGAGAGGTCCTTTGGAAGATAGACGGGTCTAATATTGGCGAAGGTGTTGTAACGGCGCCTAAGTGGTAGCAACGCACCGCGCTCAGGCTGCATGTCCACAGGAATCTTCTTCGACTCCTCGTGATTGAGCCCTATCGGTCCTTTTAAGATCGCATCTGCAGAATCGCATAGCGCTTTAGTGGCTTCGGGAAACGAATGCCCATGATCGAAGTAGGCGTTGGCGCCGAACGCACCGTGTTGTAGATCGAATTCGATGTTATTGCGCGAACCGACTAGCTTTAGAATCTTTACCGCCTCAGCTGTAATTTCAGGGCCGATTCCATCTCCATCTAACAGTGCAATTTTGTATGCGGTCATGTTCTATCCTTGCCTAAAATATTTGAGCTAAAGCCCGAAAAAGTTGAGTGTTAATTGGTAGCCTCAGTCAAATGTTGACTGCTGGCTTCTTCAAAGAGGCGCGTAACTTACCATGTCGTCTATTTAGGGAACAAGTACAAGGCTGGTCGAGGGGCGTTAGAGTCCATTGAATGGAAATCAATACTGTGGGAGAGGGGCTTTATAAACGAGGAGTTGTCGCCGCTAGTTGAGTGCGGCGATTACTACAGAAACCTGGCGAATAAAAGGATGATAACAACCGCGTAGACAACGCCGTCACCTGTTTCCAAGCCGAAAAAGGTCTTGTGCTTGCCTGCGTCAGCTTCGGTCCCATCGTGTTCTTCATCGAAACTCATGGTGCTCCCCCTGCTGAAAAGAGCCAAAATTGGCTGTTCCTTTGATTCGCTTTCCACATTCTCGCCAATTAGCGACAGACAGTTTTGGTTCAGATGCCAAGCG
>CAJXQP010000149.1 GCA_913058275.1 uncultured Gammaproteobacteria bacterium
ACGAGATCAGCCTCGGTCTCGTGGGCTCGGAGATGTGTATAAGAGACAGACTCAGCACCGAATGACGCAGCAACTTGTCATGATTGGTGTAATGCCTAGTTGCTCTCAACTCACGATAACGAACCGTAAGATGCACAGTAAGCGAGATAGTGATAATCAGCAGCAATGAAATAAAGTTGGAAGACACAACCGTTACGCGCCAGTCCATTAGACCCAACACTCCAACCATGATGACACCAGCTACGGCACAGCAAGCTAGAGGCAAAGCCACCCAGCGCACTTTTCGGAAAATGAGGCCAAGCGCAAAAATAATGAGAAGTACTACGGCGAAGCTGAAGCTGCTTAAGTCTCCCTGCACGAAGGTAACAAGGTCGTCGGCAATCATCGGCGCTCCGCCGAGATAGATCTGTGCATCCTCGCGGTAGCGTTCGAGTGTTGCACGCACCACACTTATAATTTCGTGTTGACGATCTGCCGCTAGTACACTGTGTATCGCGTAATCGGATTCTATCTGCGCTAATTCACTGACTTCATCAACAGAGAGCTCTTCGCCTCGTTCCTTGTTGCGTAGTTCGGTTCGTCGACCTATCAAATCACGCGCTGTCTCATCGATTGCAAAGCTAACCAACATGCCAGCCGTCTTTCCGTCAGGGCTGATAACTGCATTTCTGAAAACGGGGCTGTTAGTAACTTCTTCACGCGCCGAGAGCAGATCAATATCTTGATTCGATAATGTCAGATAGTCTTCCGAGATTCCGGTGAGAGGCGTGTCTTCAAAAATCGGCACATTGAGAATGCTGTCCACCGACTCAACACGGTTAATGGCGAGCAATTCGTCACGCAGTTCGCCGAGTTTGTTTAGCTCTTCCCGACTGAACAAGTCACCCGTAGGCGTATAGGCAATCGTGACCGCTTCTCTAATGCCGTAGCGAACATTGATCTCTCGCGAAAATTCGAGATCTGGATCGTCCTCTAATAATAGTGAATCAGCGGAGGCATCAAGTCGGAAATTCTGTGTCTGCCAGCCGAAGAATCCAACGAGCAACAGCAGAATAGCGATTACCAGATAGGGTTTCGTGAATACCAATGAGCTATAGAATCGAGTTACAGGTGAAGACATACGGGGATTGAACTACCTTAGAATTGATCAAGAGCTGGGCTTAACTATACGCGGTTCGACCAATTTTTGCGATTTGATTACCTCTAAGCAAGGGGGCCTTTGATAGAGAATGGAGTGCGGTCTCACACTCCGTTGTATTGAGATGTCGCTGAGAGTCTACAGTTCCGCTTGATCCAGTTCCTGGCGTCTGGCTCCGGCCATAATGCCATGAAAAGCATAATTTCCCTCGTGACAGGCATACTCGTACATATGCTCCCCGGGGAGCTTGCGATTCATCGCGATCTCACCTGTCCACGGTTGTCGATAGGTGAGCGGGTCTTCCAGAGTGAATGCATATTTTATCTTACCTTCATTCTGCAGACTAAAGCGCTCTGTAATCACCAGCTGATCGCTGCTGCCTCTAAAGGACTGCTGCGAGTGGAAGTTCTGCGTCTTCACTACGAGAGTATCGCCCTCCCAATATCCTACCGAGTCACCCATCCATTTCTCAAAATTGATTGAGTGATGATTCTTGCCTATTGGAATGATTCGCGCGTCGTGGACCATTTCGACAAGGATCATTACGTGGTCTTGGGTCTGCACAATTTGATAGTTGCTGTTGTAGAGAATCGGCAACATTGGCGGGCCTGATCCGGACCCGAAGGTAAGCAGGCAACGCTCACCCAGAGGACGCAGCTCATGCGCATCAAAGGGCTCAACGCCGGGTCGAGCTCGCCACTGGGCACGGAGACCGTTCTGTGGACGGTCTCCTTCAAGATAGGGAATTTGCCCATTGGGTGGGTCTATAACAATTGACGTGCGGTACTGCCCATCTAACTGAATGGCATCTGCGCGAGGATCCCACCAGAAACTATTGTACCCAAGGTCTGCGTTGCCATCGGTTGGAGGTGCACGTTCTGGGTCAGCCGCCTGCGAGGAAATGTCATAGCGATCGCGCCAACCCTGCTCTACATCGGACGCCTCTGCCTCTGTTAGAAAGCCCTTCTCACCTAATTCTTCAGGGCGAACCAGAGGGGTTTGCGAGGAATTAGTCCAATAGCCTTGAAAGTCGGGTCTTCCATCGTTGGTTCGCGGCATCTCCCAGTCTTGGGCTGCGAGTGGCCCCATGGATAGGGAAACTAAAGCCAGGCCAATTAGGGAACGGCAATGAATCTTCATTCTGTTATGCCTCATTGTTAGATTTCAGGGTCTTCTTCGAGCATAGCGCCAATGCGCAATTGCCACAATAACAGGTGGATAAACAGGGCTGAGATCACGATTATTGACTAATAGGGCTACATTGCGCGCTGCACGTGTATTGTTTATTAGTTACTAAATTCTAAAATTCGTTTATAAATCCATAACATATTGATTTATAAAGAACATTCTTTATAATCGAGCCCAAATCGAGCTGCAACTTTCTGTGACATGGTGTCGCACCCCGTAGGATTAGAAATAGAATGTTGTTACCATTACTACCAGCTTGAGTAATGGCTAGAGCAATTGATAAAGATCAATGCTCCACGCAATCGGCCCGATACAATGACTCAACACAGGATTTAAGCGACAACTAGTCTAATCCACTAGTTACTATCAAGGAGTTGTCATGCTACGTAAACTTTTCATAATTAGCGGCCTGCTAATCGCCTCTTCCGCGGCTCTAGCCGATGAATGGTTGCGCTCTATTCCAGATTTCAAACTCACTGATCATCTGGGAGCGATACATACACTAGACACCTATGCCGATAATGAATACGTCGTGCTCTACGTACAAGGCGTAGGCTGCCCAATCGCTAGAATCGCGCTGCCAAATTATCGCGAAGTTCGTGATGAGTACGCTGACAAGGGTATCGAATTCGTCATGTTCAATGCAAACATCCAAGACAACCTACCGCGCATCGCCAAAGAAGCTGGTGAGTTCGGTATAGACTTTCCGATCATCAAAGATGAAGGTCAGTATCTCGCGAAGGCACTAGGCGTTGAGCGTACCGCTGAAGTATTCATCGTCAACCCACGAACAAAAGAAGTTCTGTATCGCGGACCAATCAACGACCAACTGGGTTACGAAACTCAGCGCAACAATGCCGATGAGCATTTTCTCAAGGACGCGCTGAACACAGTTCTCGCTGGCGGCACTGTGAATATGGATGACATACCAGACTCGAAGGGTTGTCTGGTTGCTATCTTCGATACATAATCGGGATAGTAGAAAAAAAAGGGACACCTAGTGTTCCTTTTTTTCGTCTGCAATTCTTGTAGGCGAACTAATAACCTATTCTGTTTTTCCGGAAGAACTCGCTAAGAACCGGAATGGCAACATAAGTTAGGCCGCAAAACAATGCAATACAACCGTACCAGAGCCCTGCTTCTAGGCCTCTGAGATTCCCTAAGAATACGGAATAGGTGATTGCGCAAAAGCCCAGAGTTTTCCGAAAACACCCCATCTCTGACCTCTACGAACGCCAAGGTCTCCTAGCTCTTTCACCTTATCGATCTGTAGTGATGCTACTTTTAGCTCAAAAACTGCGGCTAAAGCTTGGCTTGATTCCAACGAACAAATTCCCTTTTTCTCTATTCTCTGAACTGTTCGCAAACTCAATCCCGCGGCAATAGCGAGTTGGTCTTGCGACCAAGACCATTGTCTCCGAAGTTCTTTAACTAGCACCGATTCAATCATGATATCCATTCTACGTTCCTGCGAATAATTGAAAGAACGTCTATTATGTTCTGAATCTTAGCGATTCGATGCGTCACCCGTATGACTTCAACATGACACTCACACGCCATGGCTACATTGCATTTAGTTAAAGACCACGTTTCTAATGATCGCGATCATGTCAGTTATTCCCTGACGAAAGTCTGCTTCGGGAACACTCTCGTCATTGCCATGCACACCAGTAGGTTCACCGACTCGAGTAATGATGGGATTAAAGCCATAGCTCACGATACCCAGATCGCGGGTGAAGTGACTATCGGTAAAACCAGTACTCACCGAAGGCAAGACTCTAGAGCCTGGATACAATTCGCGGGTTACATTTTCAATCGCCGTAAACAGTCTTGAACTTGTCGAAGAGACTGCCGGCGTGAACGCCATGATCACCTCAACTTCGACGCCAGATGGCGCGACCAACTCGGTAAGATCGGCAATGAATTCTTCTGCAGGTCTATCTGGAAGCATGCGGCAGTCCAACTCGGCCCAAGCCTCTGGTGGCACCACGTTAATCTTGTTAGATCCACTCATGCGCGTTATCGAACAGGTGTCTCTAGTCAATGCATGATGGCCGGGTCGGTATGCCTGAAATGCTGGGAGAAACTCCGGGTCCTGAATAGCAGCGCTCATGTTCGCATAAGCTGCAGCCCACTCATCATCCAAGGACAGTGCTATGCCGGCGAAATAGGTATCTACGGGGTCTATGATACGAGCAGGAAACGGGTTTGCGCGAAGCTGAGTTAACGCATCAACGATACGCGTTACCGAGCTTGTAGTTCTGGGCGAGGAGCCATGACCGGGCACATCCACGGCCGTCAGTCGCAACCACACTGGCACTTTCTGCGTCACTTCGACACCGAAAATTATCTCATCCATATTGCGGCTACCGGATCCGCCTTCGTTGATCAATAGGCCTACCCCATCGAAAATTTCTCTGCGATTCTCAATTAGCCAGCCCACGCCGAATGCACCGCCTGCTTCTTCGTCGGCGCTCGCTAAAAAGACCACGTCTCTATTCAATGCACGACCGCTTCGGTGCAGCGTTAGAAATGCGGCTAGTTGTGAGATGCCAGTGCCCTTCATATCTCTAGCGCCGCGACCTAAGATATAGCCATCGCGTATTTCGCCGGAGAGAGGATCGATAGTCCAGTACTCTGGGTCGGCCGGAACCACATCGGTGTGCTGCAACATCATCAAACCCGGTTGGTCGCCTCCCTCGAGTCTTGCCCAAATATTTCCACGACCGGGCGCGCTTTCCGCCGTCTCGTATTCGATACCTTCAGCATCAAAAATAGCCGCATAGAAATCAACAGCACGGGATTCGTTACCGGGGGGATTAATGGTATCGATCTGAATCAATTCCTGCAGCCAGACGACAGATTCATCTTCGATGGATTGAGCTAGTGAATGACTAGTAAATATGAAACAGCTTAGTAGCAGTAATATGTTTTCCGTTTTCAAGCGAAGCCCCCCTGAGTAGTAATGCTGTAAAAATACAGCATCTCCCTCTCAGAGGATAGTGGCGCAGTAATGTACTTAAGGGAAAGAACGGAAAACTCCGCACCTGAGTGTTTATGCACTAAATTAGTTCAAAAAGGGCACAGAATTAGCACATGCAGAAGGTCTGAGGCCTCTTTTATTGTCGGTTGTAAGTGCAGGAGTTATTCAACAAACGCGCGCTCGATAACATAGTGCGCTTTGATTCCCTGACGCGACTCCTCGAAACCCCAGTCGTTTAAAATCTGGCAGCTGTCTTTCAACATGCTTGGGCTACCGCAGATCATGAACCTGTCGTGCTCGGGGTCTGCTTGAGGCAGGCCGATGTCGGTGAACAATTTCCCAGTAGACATAGCATCAGTCAGGCGGCCCTGCGTTGCATAGTCTTCACGTGTGACGCTGGGATAGTAGATGAGTTTTTCTCTTACTTCTTCGCCGAAGAATTCATTGTTCGGCAAGTCGTGTTGGATGAATTGCTGATAGGCCAATTCCGATGCGTAACGCACGCCGTGAGTCACGATCACGTTGTCGAACTTTTCGTAGGTTTCTGGATCTTGAATGATGCTGATAAAAGGCGCTAGACCAGTGCCGGTGCTAATCAAATATAGATTTCTACCTTCGAGTAGGTGATCGACGACCAGCGTGCCAGTAGGTTTGCTGCTCACGAATACTTCATCGCCCACCTGAATGTTTTGCAGGCGAGACGTCAGCGCTCCGTCGGCAACTTTGATGCTTAGAAATTCCAACTCCTCATCGTAGTTCGGGCTGGCGATGCTATAGGCACGCATCAAGGGCTTGCCTTCGACTTCAATACCCAGCATCAAGAAGTGGCCGTTCTCAAATTTCAGCGAGCGATCTCGTGTTGTCTTGAAGCTAAACAGAGAATCGTTCCAATGATGGACGTCCGTAACGCTTTGGGTAGATAGGTTTGCCACTGCTCACTCCTGATACTTAGATGGCCCACTTTGTTGCTATAAGGGGCAATTACACATTGCGCGCAGTGTAGGACTTGTCTACTATATCTGTAAAATTGATTATTTATATAATCTTTATCTATTTTATAGATATAAGCTTGAGAATCCATGCGATTTACACTTAAACAGCTTCAGGTATTCCTGGCCGTAGCCAGCCATGAGAACGTCAGCCTCGCTGCCGACGAGCTGGCTATGTCGCAATCGGCCGCCAGCACCTCACTTAAAGGGCTGGAGCACCGTTTCGGCTTGCGCCTGTTCGATAGAATAGGCAAACGTCTACAGCTGAACGATCAGGGCAATACTCTGCGTTCTAAGGCCGCTGCACTGATAGCGGGAGCCACTGAACTCGAGAATTCCCTACTCGATGCCAGCGATATCGGCGAGCTGAAGGTGGGTGCGACGCTTACCATTGGAAACTACCTCGCGATCGGCATCATGGCGGCGTTCATGAAGGAGCACCCGACTGCCAAAGTAAATCTGAATGTACAGAACACCGCATCTATTGCCGCCAAGGTCAGGAATTTCGAATTGGACATAGGATTGATTGAAGGCGAGCTACAAGAAGCCGACCTAGATGTAAGCTATTGGCGCGAAGATGAGCTTGCCCTGTTCTGTGCCCCCGATCATCCACTGGCCACTAGAAACGAGATTCAGGACGAAGACCTTTTGTCGGCAGACTGGATAATACGTGAGAAGGGCTCGGGAACACGCCAGGCATTCGATCGCGCCATGACTGGAATCCTCTCCAATCTAAAGCTCAGGTTGGAGTTGCAGCATACAGAGGGTATAAAGCGTGCAGTCGAAGCAGGACTCGGGATAGGATGCCTGTCGAAGATAACGCTCGCAGAGGCATTCAAACGCGGCTCACTGGTACCACTTGCCTGCCCTCATAGAAACTGGACCAGACAATTTTATTTCTGTCTCTTATACACATCTGACGCTGCCGACGAATAGAGAGGTGTAG
>CAJXQP010000150.1 GCA_913058275.1 uncultured Gammaproteobacteria bacterium
ACGAGATCAGCCTCGGTCTCGTGGGCTCGGAGATGTGTATAAGAGACAGTTGCTGCAGCCGTAGGAAATGAGCTGCTCTTCGATCCAGTCGACCGCCGCTGCGTTGCGGCTGGTGCCTTGGCGACGATCACCAAATTGGGTCAAACCCTTGAGAGTCGTTTTGTAGGTTTCTAGGTCTAGGCGGGAGACCAGATTTGCAATCGGGTCATCGGCATCCTGCGCCAAAGAAAACTGGCTCATTCCAACTAAAGCCGTACCAGCAATAGTTGCCGTCAGAATTCGTAGTTTGCTGCCCATGCTCACTCCATTAGTTCCGTAAACGGTTACACTTGTAGTTAGGATACTGTCAGACAATAACTTCTGCCCAACAGAAATTCAATACGCAATGAACCTCCCGCAAAGACCTATCGACCCGACATGCCGGCATATTCGATGCCGGTCAGGCTCGTCATCTCGGTTTGGAATGTCGTTAAGTCTTCGATGCAGAAATGCTTCAGGTGACTATGCCAACTGGCCTAGCTAGACATCGCCAATCCAATCAATGTAATTGGGACTACTAGCTTTCTCATTAGGTTTGGAATTCCTTGAATTTGTAGTTTAAGTCTAAGAGACTGCCTGCGCGATTAGCACAAATGAAAAAAACCATAGACTGAAACCCTTCACTGAGGGCCCTGCCGCCCAGTTAGCGCTCAAAAGCGGTGATTTTATTAGCCTACAAGCGAATGGTAGTCATTGTGCAGTGCCATCGAGATGGCGAAGCAAAGGCGGAAGCTCTCGTGAACAAGGCTGCGCAGTCAGACAATATTGGCGTGATCGCAAAGCCTTACGATATCAACAATATCCCCAAACTGATCTCAGCCATGATCAGCAACGCGGCAGCTGAATAAACACTTCACAAGAATAACTAAAGAAAGGGTTCAAGGTTGCTATCTAGTCGTCGGCCAATGCTTGCTCCGCACGCATATTACAGGCCGTCACCTCAGGCAACTTCGTCATATACTTGAGCATCATAGCGCCACGAATATCGGTTTTTTCGAATAACGATGACGACTCGTCTATGTAAAAAACGCGCGAAGTGGTTGCTATTAGATCCTCTTCCATTGGCATAGCACAGCGATGCACTCCAAAACCTGCAGGTATGCGCCGTGGAAGCCGGTCTCGGTACATGAATATTTCTTTACTTTCTTGGAAATAAGTATAGTCGACTATGCCGTCACGATTGCTGTCACGCGCGCACATTTCGTAGAGAACAAAATTGTCGCAGTAGAGGTTATTTGCAGGACGGTTCGCGAGATTAGTCCCTGAGCAGCCTGCTAACAGCAGACAACCACTGAGTAGCAAAATAACGCGATTCCCAATTGAAAAAATGAACATAGATAAAACCTTTCGGCTCTTTTTTGACTCTGTAAAGTCAATAATAGAACCCTAATTCGACAATTTAATTTCAAGAACAAGTTCGGCCTGCATTGTACGCAGGTTTTAGATAAATATTAAATCTACGCGAATTTTTAACTAGACGGAAAAGAGAACCGCGTTCCCTCGCTGCCACCTTGAGCGGGCCATTTCTGCGTCATTGTCTTCCTGCGAGTATAAAAGCGAATCGAATCGGGACCATAGATACTGAGGTCACCGAATAGCGAACGCTTCCACCCGCCGAAACTATGGCTCGCAACAGGTACGGGCAGTGCCACGTTCACACCTACCATACCGACCTGAATATGATCAGAAAAATAGCGTGCCGCGGCACCATCGCGCGTAAAGATACAAGTACCATTACCGTATTCGTGCCGGTTGATGATCGACATGGCCTGATCCAGGTTCTCAACTCTCATAACACATAATATTGGACCAAAAATTTCATCGGAATGGATGCTCATCGTCTCGCTCACCTCATCGAACAGAGTACCGCCGATGAAATACCCGTCCTCGTTCCCCTCAACCTTTAGGCCACGGCCATCGACTACTAATTCAGCACCCTGATCCAAACCCTGTTCTATATAGGTATTGATACGCTCAAGCGCATCTGCGCTTATGAGTGGTCCCATATCGTTTTCGATGTCTGTGCCAGGGCCTACTTTCAATTCCTTCACTCGACTGGCAAGCGCAGCAACAGCTTTGTCTGCTGTTTCTTCGCCCACACAAACAGCCACGGAAATCGCCATACAGCGCTCACCACAAGAGCCATATGCAGCACCCATCAACGCGTTTACCGCATTATCCAAATCAGCATCGGGCATGATGACCGCGTGATTCTTTGCGCCCCCCAACGCCTGCACGCGCTTTCCTGCCTTACTCGCTCGCTGATAGATTGATTCGGCTATCGGTGTGGAGCCAACGAAACTCACTGCCTGAATACGCGGATCATCCAATATCAACTCCACCACACCCCTATCACCATTAACCACATTGAAGACGCCATCTGGCAATCCCGCCTCGGTAAATAGTTTCGCGAGTAACAATGAAGCGCTAGGGTCTCGTTCCGACGGTTTGAGAATAAACGTATTGCCGCACGCAATCGCCATGGGGAACATCCACATGGGAACCATGGCAGGGAAATTAAAAGGGGTGATACCTGCCACGATGCCTAGCGCCTGAAATTCTGACCAGCTATCGATCTCGGGCCCGGCATTCTTAGAATGCTCACCCTTGAGTAACTCAGAAATGCCGCAGGCGTATTCCACCACTTCGATTCCACGTATTAGCTCGCCTCTAGCATCATCCAAGACCTTGCCATGCTCGGCGGTGATTGCCTGACATATCTCGTCAATGTTCGCCTCTAGCAGCTGTTTAAACCGAAAGAGTATTTGCGCGCGCTTTTGCGGCGGCGTATTGCGCCAGGCTGCGAAGGCGAAGCTAGCCGCTACTATTGCTTCCTCTAGCTGAGGCTGAGCAGCACAAGCCACCCTTTTAGCCACCTTACCCGTTGCCGGGTTGTAGACATCGAGCGTCTCGACACTACCGTCTTTAACTCGACCGTTGATGTAATGTCCTAGTGTCTCAATCGCTTCAATTGAACTCATGCAATGACTCTCCTACGGCATTAATTAGATCATCGATCTGCTTCTCGTCGACGATGAACGGTGGCGCCAATTGAATTGTGTCCCCGCCCCATCGCACATAGAAGCCTTTCTCTAGACACTTCAGCCCGACTTCGAATGGGCGACGCAGTGGTTCACCCGGATAATGCTCTAGGGAAATACCTGCAGACAATCCGTAGTTGCGAATGTCAGTCACGAAAGGACTGCCTTTCAACGAATGTACCGCTGCCTCAAACTTCGAAGACATGCTCTTCACGTTCTCTATCAGCTTGTCATCGACTAGCACATCTAATGCTGCGATACCTGCGGCACAGGCGACAGGATGTGCCGAGTAGGTATAACCATGGGGAAATTCAACCATGTAATCTGGGCCGCCGTTATCCATGAAAGTGTCATACAGTTCAGACCCAACCACTACAGCGCCTAATGGAATAGTGCCGTTGGTGATCTGCTTAGCAAGAGTCATGATGTCCGGTGTCACTCCGAACTCTTCTGCGCCGGTCATTGAACCCATTCTACCGAAGCCGGTGATAACCTCATCGAAAATCAATAGCAGGTCGTGCTTGTCGCAAATCTCACGCAGTCGATTCAAGTAACCAACCGGAGGCGGCAAGACACCTGCGGTGCCAGATAGGGGCTCGACAATTACTGCGGCAATGTTGGAGGCATCATGCAGCTGCACCAACTGCTCTAATTCATCAGCAAGGTGCGCTCCCACTGCGGGCATACCTCGACTAAATTTATTTTCATCCAGCAAGGTGTCACACATGTGATCTGCATCCACAGACTGACCGAACATTTTGCGGTTGAATCCAATGCCACCCACACCAACACCACCATAGTTAACGCCATGGTAGCCCTTAATTCGGCCTATAAACTTAGACTTCCCTGGCTGGCCTTTGCTGCGCCAATAACCGCGCGCCATCTTCAATGCGGTATCTATTGTTTCAGATCCAGAGTCTGTAAAGAATACATGATCTAATTTTGAAGGAGTCAGCTCTACCACTTTATTCGCAAGTTCGAATGAAAGCTCATGCCCATATTGAAAACCTGGCGAGTAATCCAAGCTGGACATCTGAGCACTTACAGCGGCGGTAATTTCTTCGCGGCCATGGCCTAGACCACAGGTCCACAGACCGGAAAGACCATCGAATATCTTCCTACCGTCTGCATCAAGATAGTACGCACCTTTAGCAGAGGCCATCATTCTTGGATGGTTTTTGAATTGTCGATTGCCGGTAAACGGCATCCAGTGTGCTTCGAGTTGTTCTCTACTCAGGGTCACGGAGATCCTCCTTCCTTCATTCATTTAATATAAGTTTGGGCTAGTTATTAACTACTGGCTCCACTTGCTTAGCCTCGATGCCGCCCAGACCATGCCCTATGCTATCTAGGTCAGCCTGATACTGTGCGGCCAATTCATCATCAGGCCAAACAATGGTGACGATATAGCCAACTATCAACGCAGAAAGAAACGATGGCGGCATTGTTTCTAGCGCAACAAAAATAGGCCCAATGAACTCCATATCCTGAATGACAAACTTACAAATCATCGTCATGGAGAAACCGGCAATCATTGAGGCAATCGCTGCCCTCTCCGTGAATCGAGTCCAGAAGAGTGACATAAGCATCATCGGGCAAAACGTAGCCGCTATTCCCGCCCAACCGAAAATAACGAACCAGAATATAGTTCGCTCTGGTGACGCGATCGAAACTGTAATGGCTAGACCGAGGGAGAGAATGGCAAATACAATTGTTATGACGCGGCATAACCTTGCCGCCTGCGAATCGGTCAAGTCTGGATTGACGATTTTCGCATACAGATCGTGAGTAACAGACCCAGCCGCCATAACCAGCAACGATGATACGGTGGACATAATCGCAGATAAAACCGCAGCAACATATAAGCCTACTATTAGCGGTGGAAATGTAAATTCGACTAACTCAGAAAGTACATTCTGCGCGCCATTGCCTAACACCGTATCGGGCTCGACACCTTGTGTAGTGAATATATAACGACCTAATACACCGATACTAACGGCAGAGAAATCCACCAGAAGTGTAAACAACATGGCGACCCACTTGCCGCGATTAATTTGGTCTTCGCTGCGAATTGCGATGAGCCTGGCAAACACTTGCGGCGAGCCCAGAAAGCCAAGGCCGATTAACATCATGCCGACCACTGCTGCTACGTTCATCAGCGTGAAGCCTCCCGCTCCCCATATACTGACCAGCCCGGGCTCTATCGCATAGAGACCGTCATAAATAGAACCGCTATTGGACAACGAGAGGTAGGCCACTGCTGGCAACAGCATGAGACACACCAGCATCATGGCTCCCTGAAACATATCGGTCCAAGCTGCAGCAAGAAAACCTCCAGCGATGCAATAGGTAGCAACCACCACGAAACCGACTACTGCGCCGGTGTGATAATTCCAACCGAGAAAGCTCTCGAAGGCGGAGCCGGTCGCGTCGATTTGCGCCGATATATATATTAGTACGAAGATTGAAAGCGCAACTGAGGAAACTAGTCGCAGCACATTAGTCTTGGACTTGAAACGACTGCCCATATAGTCGATCACTGTGATCGAATCGTATTTATCGGTAAGACGCTTAAAGCGATTCGCCATAAAGAACCAGGCAACACCTACACCGAACAGTTCTCCGACCACAACCCAATAGGTGCTGAAGCCCAGCATCGCACCCATGCCTGTGAGGCCCAGCAATAGCCAAGCAGACTCCCCTGTTGCCTGTGCCGAGAACGCGGCAACCCAGAAGCTGAGAGACTTGCCGCCAACCACGAAGTCACGCATGCTTTTGACGCGTTTTGACGCGCGATACCCCAGAAATATCAATATTCCGAAGTAGATGATAATCATCGAGTATTTCTCGACCATGGAATTCCTCTGTCGATCTTCGCTGCATGAGTGCTAGGTCGATAATACCTTCCAGCACAGCAAGTTACACCATTCGATAGCAGGTTTTTCGGCTCAATCGAAGAAGGTCAGCAACATCTGGATATTGCAGCGCGCATAGGGAGATGGCTCGCCTACGATCCGCTTGAAACCAAGCTTCTTGTATAAATTTATTGCCGGCGTAAGTTTGGTGTTGCTCTCGAGAAATACCTCTCGAAAATTTAACTCTCGAGCCTTATCAACACAGCGCTGGCCTAATAAGTAGCCGATGCCCTTACCCTTAACACTGTCATCCACTGCCATCTTCGCTAACTCTGCGCGACTAGCGTCATGGCGAATCAACGCGCAGGTACCCACCACGCTACTCTTATATGTGGCGATCACAATGTAGCCACCCTTCGCGATTATGTGTTTTTCCGGATCTTCGAGCATTGCCGAGTCGGACTCTTCAACTTCGAAATGCTTGTTGATCCACTCGTAGTTTAGATCACGAAAAGTTGTGGCATGCTCGACCCTGTATTCGATCAACTCAATATTTTCTCTGTCCCTGTTCAAATATTTATCTCTCACTCGGGAGAAGAGGTCTTTTTCTTCCAGAAGGTATTCGACCTCCGAAATAGCCTCCCAGACATTATGCTGGCATTGGCCTAGCAGTTCGTCGACCACTGCCTCCATGTCACCGGTCTGGCGATCAAACAAAGGGAGAAGTGAGCGCCCCTTATCCGTAAGACAAACTTGGTTAACTCGTGCATCGCCAGCCAATTTCTCACTCTTGAGAATCCCTGCAGCAGTCATCTCCTTCGCTATCTTGCTGACGGACGCATGGGAGTGACCGATTGCTTCAGCGATAACTGTAATAGGCAGGCAGCTTCCTGATTTCAGCATGTAAAAGACGGGAAACCATTTCGGGTCCAGATCCACTTCATACAGTTGATAGACCCTTGCAGCCTGTTTTGCCAGCGCCTCACTCAATTGCTTGAGGCGACTTCCTAAGGCCATTTTCCCGGTATTCTCATAGATTTGCAGCATAGCGATGCCTATCAGCTAATCAATTACGTTATCAACTGCGTAACTAATTACGTTACTAATTACGCGATTAAGTGTAGTTCTACCGAGAATATTTTGCAACGATCTCGGGCATGTGAATTCGAATAGTCTCGAGCGCGCTCAGATAAACTTTCTCTTCGATAATACAAGGACTATAGTTAGC
>CAJXQP010000151.1 GCA_913058275.1 uncultured Gammaproteobacteria bacterium
AGGTCGAGATTACTAGGAGTAAGCCCGCTGCTGTCGACAAAGCCGCGGCAAGTGCTCCTGCAACCACTAGCGCTATCACCCAAGCGGGTAGTTCCGCAATCTCTGGGTTGGCGAGTACCATAATATCTCTATTTACATTTAACTCGTTAGTCTCGGGGTCTCCTACATATTGAATGATGCCGTCGTTGTTCTTGTCATCGAAAGTGATTAGTCCGGTGTCTTCCCATTTACTAAACCATTCCGGCATTGATACGTATTCGGCATTGCTGACTGTATTGATGAGGTTGGTGCGAGCGAAGGCGGCAACTGCGGGTGCAGTCGTATAGAGGATTGCGATAAAAACCAATGCATAACCTGCCGACTTCCGCGCATCTCTCACGCTAGGTACAGTAAAGAAGCGAATGATGACGTGGGGCAGTCCAGCAGTGCCGAACATCAACGCAGCGGTTATGAAGAACACATCTTGGGTGCTGCGCTGGCCTTCAGTGTAGGTTGCAAAGCCAAGTTGTTCGCTCAGACCGTCGAGTCTATCCAGCAGGTAACCGCCACCGTAGGCCTCGGTGAGTTCAGAGCCGAAACCGATCTGTGGTACAGCTTGTCCAGTCATCATGATGGAGATGAATATCGCAGGTACCATGAAGGCGAAGATCAAAACGCAGTACTGAGCAACCTGAGTGTAAGTTATTCCCTTCATGCCACCGAGTACGGCATAGAAGAACACGATCGTCATGCCGATTAGCACGCCAGTTGTGAAGTCGACTTCAAGGAAGCGAGAGAATACGATGCCGGCGCCCTGCATCTGGCCGCAAACATAAACGAAGGAGACAGAGATTGCGCAGAATACGGCGATTAATCTAGCAGTCTGAGAATAGTAGCGATCCCCGATAAAATCAGGCACCGTAAATTTGCCAAACTTCCTCAAATAAGGGGCTAAGAGTAGGGCGAGCAACACATAGCCTCCGGTCCAGCCCATTAGGTAGAAGGTGCCATCTCTGCCAAGGAAGGAGATGAGCCCGGCCATGGAGATAAAGGACGCTGCCGACATCCAGTCTGCGGCTGTAGCCATGCCATTAGCGAGCGGTGTTACTCCGCCTCCAGCAACATAGAATTCCTTAGTGGAACCGGCGCGAGACCAGATAGCGATGCCAATGTAGAGAGAGAAAGAAAGAAAGACGAAAAGATAAGTCCATGCTTGTACGCTCATTGTGAATCCTCCTGAGCCGGATTCGTGCTCTCAGCAGAAGCATCAAGATCGTACTTGCTATCGAGCTTATCCATTGCCCGAATGTAGATAAGTATTAGCGCTACAAAGACGAAGATCGATCCTTGCTGAGCGATCCAGAAGCCAAGCTTAAATCCGCCGAATCGAATCGTATCTAGCGCGTCCACAAATAGAATCCCGCAGCCGAAAGAAATAAAGAACCAGACAGAGAGCAGGGAGAGTACTAAGCGAATATTGGCTTTCCAATAGGAGTTGGCGCTGGAGTCAGACATGGGCATCCTCTTCTTATTATTGTAGTGCTAGAGCTTTCAAGGCAAGCTTGCGTAGACTATTAATTTACAACGAGTTTATCATCTAATGGGGATGCCGTATAGACGCTGCTTACTCAGGCTCAATGGTGTTTTGTGGGATTGAATCGTAGTGCTGAATCTAGCTATTAACCTGCTTCTGCAGATAATTTTGTAGTTTGGTTTTGAACTTGTCACGACTGGTTTCTGCGGCGCGATTGTGCTCGCGATAGAGCTGGCGCATGGTTTGCCGACTGAGTTGAGGGTATTGTTCCAGCGCCTTGTTGATTTCTGTATCGCCGGATTCCATTATTGCAGCACACAATAGTTTAGCCGCGGACGGTTTCTTTTTCTTCCTTAGGTGGCCACTTTCTAAGTCGTCTATGCTTTTCATTACAGCATCGTAGTCGAGGTCACGCATCAGCTTGCCGATGAATTGCAGCTGACGACGTCGTGCTCCATGGCTATTGGGCAGTCGATTAAATTCTTCGAGAGCAGATATCAATACCTCATTCAGCGATAGCTTTCGTAAAACTGCAGAGCTGTAGGTGGTCAACTTCTGCCCGAGTTGCTGTAAATCGGTAGCGTTTTGCTTGAGCCGTGTCTTGCTTGGTAGTTCTAACTCTGTATCTGGTTCGTATTTCATAGTTTCTATAAGTAAAAAAGTTTAGCTAAACCGAGGAACACGAAGAAACCAACTGAGTCGGTTACCGTGGTTAGTGCGACGGATCCAGCAAGGGCTGGATCGATCTTGATACGATTTAGGAATAGTGGAAGATAGGCGCCGGCGAGAGCGGCTACTACGAGATTGATCATCATGGCTGCAGCTATTACTAAGCTCAGCGCTAAATCTGAGTACCAGGCGAAGGTGATCGCGGCGATAACAACAGCCCATGCTGCCCCGTTCAAACCGGCTGCGCCAAGCTCTCTCACTAACAGCCAGCGACTATTAGACTGACTGATGTGTCCAAGAGCTAAGCTGCGGATAACTAGCGTGAGAGTCTGTGTGCCAGCTACGCCACCCATATTGGCAACGATGGGCATGAGTACGGCGAGGTAGACAACTTGGTCTAGAGTGTCCTGGAAGAGAAAAATTATACCGGAGGCAAATACTGCCGTCATTAGATTTACACCGAGCCAAAGGGCGCGGCGTCTCGCGGTTTTCAGGATAGGTGCAAAGCTATCGTCTTCTTCATCGAGTCCTGCCATGCTCATCAATGAGTGTTCGGCGTTGTCCCTGATGACATCTACAACGTCGTCGATAGTAATGCGGCCGACAAGCTTGCCATCGGCGTCAACAACTGGCGCTGATACCCAGTCGTGTTGCTCGAATAATAGCGCTACCTGAGTGGCACTCATATCGACCGATATGGCATCGATGTCTTCGCGCATTATGTCTCTAACAGTTTTATTCGGGTCCGATACTAAAAGACTTCTCAGCGGCAATATGCCTAAAAATTTGTCCGCACGGTCTACGACAAGAATATTGTCTGTCATCTCTGGGAGGCTTTCGTGGCGTCTTAAGTAGCGCAGCACGAGTTCCAGAGAGTGGCTACGGCGCACGGTAATAGTGTCCGTATTCATCATGCCGCCTGCCGTGTCTTCATCGAAGGATAGAATCGATTCGACGCGCTGCCGGTCCTGTTCGTCCATCGCTCGTAGTACTTCTAAAGTCACCTGGTCAGGCAGTTGCTGCAGAATGTCAGCCAGATCGTCGGTTTCTAAACCTTCGGTAAGTTTTACGACTTGTTGCGCATCTAACTCGCTAAGAATTTCGGACTGTAGGTCCTCGTTCAATTCCTGTAGCACTTCGCCTTCAGCGTCTTTGTCGATTAACTGCCAGAGGACGTTACGTGCCTTCGGAGGAGAAGATTCGAGAAGATGGGCAATGCCAGCGCTGGGTAGCGATTTTAGAAGCTGCCGAACCTCATACAGAGAGCCACTGTCCAGCGCTTGATTGAGTTCAAGTGCGACAGTTTCCTGAGATTGAGATTCCTTGGCTTGAGACATGGTATTGCTTGGCCCTATGCGCAGTTTGAGGTCCGCTAAGTGAGTGCGGATCCGGCCTAAATGGCAAGCGAGAGTGGCGGCATCGCTAGTGCCAACGCGGGATTGCGTAATTCTACAGCCAAACGTAGCCTAATAGAACTTAAACAAGCTTGAAAGAAGGGCTATGTTCATGGTTTCTGGGGATGCAAGGGCGGTAAGAGAAGAGTTTGAGATGGATTGCTATTCGGGTTCGTCAAAGCGATTCTGGATCAGAGCGAGTATGGCTGACATAGCTAGCTCTTCATCGGGGCCGTCGACTTCGATCGAGACTTCGGTGCCCTGAACAGCAGCGAGCATCATCAGTGAGAGGATACTCTTGCCATCGACCATTTTTTCATGACCGATCTGGATCGCGCTCTCTAGGCCGCCGGTGAGTTCGACTAACTTGGCCGCGGCTCGCGCATGCAATCCGGCTTTATTAATTATTGTGGTTGTTTCTTTTAGCATGTCTTGTTTTGCATCGTGCCGCCTAGACTGTTGCTGTTATCAACCGAGATCGCGATGACGTATTTGCACATTCTTGATCTTGGATGAAAAGTACTTTCTCAACTTCTCGCCAATGTAGACAGAGCGATGTTGGCCTCCTGTGCAGCCTACAGCAACGGTGATGTAACTGCGATTATTGCTTTCATACTTTGGCAGCCATTTCTCCAGGTAAATTCTTATGTCATTGACCATTTCTTGAACCTCTTCTTGAGAGTTCAGAAATGTAGCAACATTGGCGTCAAGCCCAGTCAGTGATCGAAGTGCTGTGTCCCAATAAGGGTTAGGTAAGCAACGAACATCGTAGACTAAATCAGCATCTACAGGGACGCCGTTCTTAAATCCGAAGGATTCGAAGAGCAATGCCATGCTGGTTTCGCTGTTTTCCAGCAGACGGTTCTTTACTAGGTCTCTTAGTTGATGAAGAGACATATTACTGGTATCGATAACGAGATTTGCCATCACTGAAATTGATTCCAATAATGCGGATTCAATATCGATTGCTTCACGCAAATCGGTAGACTCATTGCTCAAAGGATGTTTACGACGGCTCTCGCTGAATCGTTTCAGCAGGGTTTGGCTGTTGGCATCGAGGAATATTATCTCTGTGGATAATTCCCTGGCCTGTAGTTCACTAATTATTTCAGGAGCTTGTTGTAAGTCGGCGGAGATATTACGCGCGTCAATACTGACGGCTATATTGGAAAGGTGGGTATCGTCATTGCTGATGCGATCCGCGAGGGCTGGCAATAAGCTAGCTGGTAGATTGTCGATGCAATAGTAGCCTCGATCCTCAAGGATATGCAGTACCGTGCTTTTTCCAGAGCCCGATCTGCCGCTGATTATGGTTAGCTTCATCAAGGTCAACCCGTTGTGTGTAAAGCGTAGTAGTGCCGAGAAACTTCAGATGAATGCCGAGGCTCTCAGTAGGTGATAGCTATACTATACAAGTCTTCGCTATCGTGAGTATGTCGTATAGTGTAGCAAAAATCCTCATCATTAAATAAGGCTGCGAGCCCGGCGAGAGTGTGTACGTGTTCATCGTTCTTTTCATGGGGAACTAGCAAGACGAACAGAATGTCCACTGGTTTGTTGTCTAATGAGTCAAAATCTACGGGCTGATCTAGAGTGACTAATGCCCCAATAATATTTTCACAGGGAGCGAGGCGGCAATGAGGTATGGCTATCCCATTTCCTAGACCAGTGGTACCAAGTCGTTCGCGAGCCATTAGTGCATCAAAGACTTCGGCGGCCTCTAATGAGTCAATATTTTCTGAAACGATCTCGCTAATCTTAGCTAGTATTCTCTTCTTACTCACGCCTTCGATTCGGCAGTGGCAGCGTTCAGGGGTGAGTATGTCTTCCAGTTGCATTGCTGTACGTTCTCTAGTTCTTGGTAGTTGTTGATGGCTGGCTATTGATTTGGTTTGCTGAGAGCATCTGGTTCGGTTGTTTAGCTAGCCAGTCGCTTGCGTTCGTTAGAAGGTGGGATAGCGAGAGACTCACGATATTTGGCAATAGTGCGCCTAGCCACATTGATGCCTTTCTTTTCTAACAGGTTGGTTATCTTGCTATCACTCAGCGGCTTTTTGGTGTTCTCCGCAGCGACGAGCGCACGTATTATCGCGCGAATTGCCGTGGAGGAGCACGCGCCGCCACCGACGGTAGACACGTGACTCGAGAAGAAGTATTTTAACTCGAAGATACCTCTGGGAGTGTGCATGTATTTCTGAGTAGTGACGCGCGAAATTGTTGATTCGTGCATGCTAACTGCTTCGGCGATATCGTGGAGCACTAACGGTTTCATCGCCTCTTCGCCATATTCGAGGAAACCCTTTTGGTGTTCGACTATGCGTGTAGAGACCTTCATCAATGTTTCGTTGCGACTCTGCAAGCTTTTGATGAACCACTTGGCCTCCTGCAAATTATTGCGCAAATAATTATTATCGTTACTGGTGTCAGCCCGCTTTACGAGAGAGGCGTAACCGCTATTGATGCGTACTTTTGGCGCTGTTTCGGGGTTTAGCTCGACTTTCCATTTCCCCGAAGTGCTGTCCTTGCTTACAATTACATCTGGCACGACATAGCTGGTCGAAGGCGGGCAGATGCTCGATCCTGGTCTAGGGTTCAAGCTCTCTACAATGGTAATTGCTTCGCTTAACTCGGCCTCTTTAAGCTTCGTTCGTCGCATGAGCTGCGCGTAGTCACGATTGCCGAGAAGATCTATGTGTTCGCTGATCACAAGCTTGGCATTGCTAACCGCTTTCTCATTCCCAGGAAAATCGATCTGTCCAAGTTGTAGCATGAGGCATTCGGAAAGGTCTCTATAACCGACGCCAATAGGATCGAACTGCTGAACACGGTGGAGAACGGCGACTATCTCATCTATTTCTATTTCTAAGTCGCTATCGAAGCCGCTGTGTATGGATTCTAGATCGGCAGTGAGCATGCCGTTACTATCGATAGCATCAATAATTGCCAGGGCGATCGAAGCGTCCTGCTCAGACATGTGAGTTAGATTGAGCTGCCACAGAAGGTGGTCTTGCAATGTGTCTTCCGCACTGGTGCGAGATTCGAAGTCAGTCGAATCTCCCTCAAAGGAGCTCGAAGCCGAGGAGGTGCCTGAGTAGACGTTATCCCAGTTGGATTCTACATCGAGGTCGCTGGAGATGTCGCTCTGCCAATCTTTGTCGTCGCTATTTAATTCGGCGTTGTCTTTGGTCGTAGTGTTAGCTTCCGCTTCTTTGGCTTCTTTGGCTGCTTTCGGATCTGTGGTTGAAGAGCTATCAGCCGGGGTTGGGATGCCATCGTCTTCGTAATTTTCGATAAGCTCCAACATCGGGTTGGATTCTAACACTTGGTGGATTTCTTGCTGAAGGTCGAGTGTCGAGAGTTGCAGAAGTCGAATAGCTTGCTGCAGCTGAGGAGTCATGGTCAGTTGCTGACCTAGCTTGAGCTGAAGCGAAAGTTTCATGAAGAATGCATCTTAAGGCCGAGAGGAGAAATTAGTAATATTTTGAGACTCTTGGAGTCGAGTAGCTGCACAATAACGCATTCGATTATAGCAAGATTCATGCCTGCTTTGCATAGCCTTTTCGGTATGGATTTGGGG
>CAJXQP010000152.1 GCA_913058275.1 uncultured Gammaproteobacteria bacterium
TGTTGTTTGCCAGTCAGGCAATGGCGCAAGGTCTGACTGGCACAGAGAACGGCGAATGGCGCTATCTCGGTGGCGATGCAGGCAACACACGCTATTCGCCACTGAATCAGATCAATGCCACGAACTTCTCAGATCTTGAACAGGCTTGGATTTGGCGCAGCGATAACTTTGGGCCGAATCTCGACTACTTCTCTCGTTCCACACCAACCTATGTGGACGGCATGCTCTACACCGTGGCGACTCCGCGCCGACAGGTCATTGCCATGGACCCGGCTACAGGTGAGAACTTATGGACTTTCCGCGAGCCTGCCACGATTCGCCATCAACGCTCGCCGCGGCAGGCCTACGGTAAAGGTGTCGCTCATGCCGAGGTAAACGGCAGGAAAGTTGTCTACATCACGACGCCCGGTTTCTTCCTTTGGGCGCTAGATGCCAAGACCGGCAGGCCCCTGGAGAATTGGGGAGAACCCGTTCCGCTTGATGGTTTCGGTCAAACCGGTGCCGTCGATCTCATTCCCAAGCTTGTTGAGGACTGGGGTCCGTGGCAGGACTATGTTGTAGCCGGTGGCAGCTACGATCCAGACTACGGTATACCGCGCGAGCTTGGGATGGTTACCGCCTCAGCCCCGCCTATTGTTGTAAATGGTGTTGTAGTCGTCTTAGTGGGGCATCAACCCAGCTACGGGCAGACTCGTATCGAGAATGTCCCTGGCGACATAATGGGTTTTGATGCGGCGACCGGTGAGTTTCTGTGGAAGTTTCATTCTATTCCTCGGCCCGGCGAAGTAGGCAACGAGACTTGGGAAAACGATGCCTGGCAGTGGTCCGGTGATATCTCCACCTGGGCGCCAGCCTCTGCCGATCCAGAGTTGGGCCTCGTCTACATGGTGACTAATGCATCTACTGTGCAGTCGTATGCCGGTCACCGTCCTGGATATAACTTGTTTGGCGGCAGTGTGTTGGCGCTCGATGTGCAAACTGGCGAACGCCGTTGGCACTATCAAATTCATCGCAGCGATCAATGGAACTATGACTTGCCTACTCCGCCCATGTTGATGGACTTAACAGTCGAGGGGCAAACGATACCTGCACTTATTCAGAATACTAAACAAGGCCTAGTTTTCGCGTTTAATCGCGAGACTGGCGAGCCTATTTGGCCGATCGAGGATCGCGAGGTATTCCAGACACAGGTGCCGGGTAATTACACCGCTCCTACTCAGCCATTTCCAACTTGGCCGGAACCTGTTGACGGGATTGTCACGAACGGTCTTACCGAAGAGTTTGTCATAGATTACACGCCGCAGTTAAAAGAACAGGCCATGGTAATCCTGAATGGCTATCGCGTTGGTGGCTTGTATGTTCCGGCTCTGCCTCAAGGGCACGACAATGACTACATCAACAACATAGGCTGTATCGGCGGCGGCAATGTCATTCCGCATCCACCTGTTGGTGATCCGAGTACGGGCTTAATGTTCGCATCCCACGCGCGCAATTGTTTCGCGCCGGGATTCATGCGACCAACTAATGGCGTGGATAGAGACAATCCCAACTATCCAATCCCAGGTCAGGGTGGTGTGACACCGAATAGCACGCCGACTACCGGCAAGACCGTAGTAGCCTGGTTGCCTGGCGGTGGCGGAGGACTACCCACGATAGATGGCCTCAGAGTCTTCAAGCCGATGGATAATCAACTGACCGCCTATCAGATGAATAGCGGCGAGAAGGCCTGGTCGATGGCAGTCGGTCCTACTCCTGATTCGATTAAGAACCATCCTCTGTTAGAGGGTGTCGATGTGCCTGACACGGGAGGTGTCGGTTGGTCTATACAGATGGTGATGGATGATCTTCTCGTGCAAACTCGCGCAATGAGCGAGGGAGGGGTGCAGCAAATACCCGATGCGCCACTTACATTAAATGCGAGAGATAAATTCACGGGCGAGATCGTCGGTAGTGTGCCGCTGCCCGCTCCCGGTCAATACGGAATGATGACCTACATGCATCAGGGAAAGCATTATATCGTTGTGCAGATAGGTAGCTCGCGTACAGATTTCCCTGCTGCTCTGGTTGCTTATAGACTGCCTAACTAGCATTAGGCGGGGTAAGGAGAGCAAAACATGAAGACAGGTCTCGTTCTAAGTTCTGCCTGTTTATGCCTAACCAGCTTCGGCTTTGCAGCGGAGTCTCTGCCCGATGCACTTGTTGATCCTATTCCCGATAGGATCGAGATGGGTGACATCACTGTCGTTGCGGCAGAGTTTCTCAGGCTTCCGCAGACGCTAGATTCGAGTGACGTCCGCCAGACCAACGACGCCTATGCGCGACTTCAATACATGCAGCCGATTCCAGATGGGTCGGGTCGACTAGTTATCAATGAGCTGCGTGGTGTGCTGTACATCTATGATGAGGCGGCAAACACCCTTGACGCGTTTTTAGATATTCGCGATGGGGAAACTGGCTTCGATGATTCGATGTTTCCGAACGAAACCGGCTTAGCGGGCTTTGCCTTTCATCCCCAATTTGCGGAAGCAGGCCACCCTGGCTATGGCAAGTTCTACACCGCGTTCAGTACGAGCTCAGACAGCGGTGTTGCGAACTACCTAGATGATAATTCAGAGAATCATGAGAGCGTGATACGCGAATGGACAGCGACCGATTCAAGTGCCAGCGTTTTCTCCGGCACATCGAGAGAGATTTTTCGGATTGGTCAGTTCGCGCAAAATCATAACATTGGTACTTTGGCATTTAACCACGCGGCGACTCCCGCAGATTCAGACTACGGCCTACTCTTCGCCAGCTTCGGCGATGGCGGTGCTGCGAACGACCCTGATGAAAACGGGCAATCTCTCGCTACGCCAATGTCATCCATCATCCGTATCGATCCCCTGAACTTCGATCGTGGTAATAAGTATTCGATACCCCAAGACAATCCGTTTGTTGGCAGTCCTGATGCAGCGCCTGAAATTTGGGCCTATGGTTTGCGTCATCCGCAGCATTTTTCATTCGATAGCGATGGCACAATGTACATCGCCGACATCGGACAGAATCAGATTGAAGAAATTAATATAGGTGTAAAAGGAGCGAACTATGGCTGGCGCGTGCGCGAGGGGATGTTCGCGACTGCTTTCGGTATCGGCAATGTGCGGCCAAATCCTGTTTATCCTAAGCCTCGCGATACACAAGAATTTACCTATCCAGTCCTCGCCTTCGATCACGACGAGGCCAACGCCGTAGGCAGTGTCTTTGTATACCGTGGAACAGCAATTCCTGAGTTAGTTGGCAAGGTGGTATTTTCCGATATGGTAACTGGTCGTGTCTTCTATGCGCAGAGCCAAGGGTTGCAGGCAGGCAGTCCGGGACGCATCACTGAGTTACGCATCCGCCTTGATGGCAGGGAAGTGAACTTGGGCGACGCTATTGGTATGACTAATACTTATGGCGGTGGCAAGCGCGCAGATTTAAGGCTGGGCATCGATGCCGATGGCGAGCTGCATCTGCTAACCAAGAGCGATGGTTGGGTACGAAAACTAATCGCCTATAAGAATTAGTAAACTGACCGGCTTTCGACTGATGTCGTGATAGTTGGCCGGCCTTCTCACACACTGGAGGCTCTATGAAACGTCGTTCGTTCTTGTGCGCGGGTATCACCGCGGCTGCTGCTCTTCCCTATCTTGCATCTGCGCAGACACCCTTTCCCGAATATCAGCCTAGAAACTGGTCCGGCAACTCACCTTTGCGCTATCCAGATCCCGATATTATCGCGTTGGACCCCGCGTTCCAGCGTTACATTTTATTCAACACACCGATTCAACGGCACCACACGGGCACGCTCTGGGCTGAGGGGCCAGCCTGGAACGGTGTTGGTCGTTATTTAGTGTGGAGCGATATTCCCAATGACCGTCAGCTGCGCTGGATCGAAGACGATGGCAGGGTCACAGAGTTTCGCAACCCGGCAGGAAATAGCAACGGCAATACATTCGACCGCGAAGGCCGGCAGATTTCTTGCGAGCATGGCGGGCGCCGCGTAGTGCGTTATAACTACGACGGCAGCGAGACTGTTATCGCCGACAGCTTCGAGGGTAAGCGCCTGAACTCTCCAAACGATGTTGTCGTCGCCGCTGATCATGCTATCTGGTTTACCGATCCGCCCTACGGCATCCGAGGCAATTACGAAGGGGGCAAGGCAGAATCGGAGCTACCTAACTCTGTCTATAGGGTAGACCCCGTAAACGGCCGCATAACAAAAGTTACCGATGAAATAGCCGCGCCGAATGGTCTGTGTTTCTCGCCTGACCAGAGCAAGCTGTATGTCGCCGATACTGGACAGGGCAGGGAGATTAAGGTCTGGGACGTCGATGGTAATCGGTTGCGTAATGGCCGGCGCCACGCGCAGCTGACTCTTCCGGGGACGGATACGGTTACGTCCGCAGATGGAATCCGCTGTGATTTAGATGGCAATATCTGGGCTGGCGCTAGACCCGGCGTGCAGGTTATATCTCCCTCAGGCGATACAATCGGTGTCATTCGGCTTCCTGAAGTCTGCGCCAATGTTTGTTTCGGCGGGGCCAGACGCAATAGATTATTCATGACGGCTAGCCAATCGCTTTATTCAGTCTATGTAGGTGTGCGCGGTGCCGGAATCGCGTAAACTTGGCCACTCGATGATCTAGCAACAATGAGCCAACAAGCAGATTCCTATGTCTAGCAATACACCCATCTATCACCACGGTAACGTGGAAGAAATTGCCGAAGATATCTTCATGTTGCGCGGCAGCATCAAGATGAACCCTCTGGTTAGGATCACCCGTAATATGGGCATTATCAGAAACGGTGACGAGCTGTCTCTGATAAATCCCGTGCGCGTTAACGCAAAAGTAGAGGCGCAGATTGCGAAATTAGGTCAGATCAAACATGTTATTCGACTAGGGTGCTTTCATGGAGTGGACGATCCTTACTATGTCGAAAAGTTTGGCGCACAGATGTGGGCGCAGCTAGGTGGCACCACCTACACAGTCCCCAAAATAGACAAGGAACTTGATAGTGTTGCACCGCTTCCTTTCGATAATGCAGAAATATTCGAATTTGCAGGCACAACACAGCCCGAATGTGCTCTGCTCATTAAGCGTGGTACGGGAATTCTCTTTACTTGCGATGCGATACAGAACTACGGCGACTACAGCTATAATAATATTGCGGCGAAAGTCCTCATGCCCTTTATTGGATTTCCTCGTACTACTCTTGTAGGTCCTATTTGGCTGAAATACCAGACCGAGGAAGGTGAGACTCTGGAGCTGGAATTCAGAAGGTTATTGGAGCTCAAGTTCGATTGTCTACTTGCGGCACATGGCACTCTATTGGAAACCGGCGCGCACGTGGCCGTAGAGAGAGCGATAAAAAAGGCATTCGATAGCAAGAAATAGTTTAGTACAAAGTTAGAAAACAATTTAGGAAAATCGAACCCAACACCAGCGAAGGAACTATCCATGGCTTTACCAGAATCTCTGCGAGGAAAACTCTCGCTACCCGTAGTCGGAGCACCGCTCTTCATTATTTCCAATCCCGATCTTGTTATTGCTCAGTGTAAGGCTGGTGTAATCGGCTCTTTCCCCGCGCTTAACGCGCGACCTATCGAGGTCTTGGATGAATGGCTTACGCGAATTACTGAAGAGCTAGACGCTCACAATCAGGCTAATCCCGATAGTCCTGCCGCACCGTATGCGGTAAACCAAATTGTTCACAATTCCAATGACCGGCTTATGCATGATGTGGAGATGTGCGTGAAGTACAAAGTGCCAGTTGTAATTACATCTCTAGGTGCGCGACCCGAGGTATTCGAGGCGATTCATTCTTACGGCGGTATCTGCCTGCACGATGTTATCAACAATCGCTTTGCTCACAAGGCTATTGAGAAGGGGGCCGATGGCCTAATCTGCGTAGCAGCGGGTGCCGGTGGTCATGCTGGCACTCTATCTCCCATGGCTTTTATTCAAGAAGTGCGTGAATGGTTCGATGGTCCGGTACTTCTATCCGGCGCTATAGCGACTGGCGACGGCGTGCTCGCCGCGCAGGCGATGGGCGCTGACCTCGCCTATTTGGGTTCTGCGTTTATTGCGACCGAAGAAGCTAACGCCGACCCAGCTTATAAGCAGGCCTTGGTTGACTATGCGGCGAGCGATATCGTATACACGAATCTTTTTACCGGTGTCCACGGAAATTACCTGAAGCCTTCCATCGAGGCGGCCGGTATGGACCCTGACAATCTTCCCGAGAGCGATCCATCGAAGATGAATTTCGGCTCCGGAGGCAGCAGTAAATCGAAGGCATGGAAAGATATTTGGGGCTGTGGACAGGGCATCAACGCTATCAAGTCAGTAGCGCCGGTTGCTGAATTCGTTGCAAAATTAAGAACTGAGTACGACGCGGCGAAGCAACGAATTCTTTAGTAGCCAGAATCAGTGGCGAGCTATGGCTTACTTAGCGTTCTAGATTCAGAAAGAATCAGGGCAGGGCTATCTCGTCACTCTCCTGCGTCCGTGCTGGTTGGAAATTTCGGCGAGGCTCATTGCTTCGTACTTGTTCAAGCCAGAACACGCCATCAAAGGGAGCGCTATTACCGCGTGTGCCGAGGAAGTCCATGTCGCCGTCGCCGTCAACGTCCCGTGCTATGAACTTGTCGAACATGCCGCGCTTACGTCTTGAGATATCGTGGCGCGTCCATTCCGATTTTGCCTCGCCAGGATTTTCGAACCAGGCGAGTCGACCTAATGCATCATTGGCATCGACATCGCCGTCTCCGGTGCGCGAGCCTCTGCTATAGCTACCTACCATGACATCGATGTCGCCATCGTTATCGATGTCGGCGATCTCCATGCCGACTAAACCGTCGGGAAGAATGCTGCCGATAGTGTAGGCATTCCAAGTATTGTCGATATTCTCTGGCTGTTCGATCCAAATGAATTGACCGCGGCTGTTCATGCCGAGAATGTCGAGCCGACCATCGTTGCTTAGGTCGGTGTATTCGAGATTGAATCCACCCATCGCTCCACCATAGATACCAATAGCGTGTTCTTCAAAATCCAAAGAGCCCATGCCTAGATTCTCAAAATAGACCAGTCGTGCATCTGTCTCTTATACACATCTCCGAGCCCACGA
>CAJXQP010000153.1 GCA_913058275.1 uncultured Gammaproteobacteria bacterium
ACGAGATCAGCCTCGGTCTCGTGGGCTCGGAGATGTGTATAAGAGACAGGTTACTGGCAATCTTGATGCCGTGCTCTTCGCTTACAGGGGCCACGCCATTAACAGCAATGGCAGTGCGACGATGACAATAACAATTTCCAAGGGTAGACCCATACGCCAGTAGTCACCAAATTTATAACCGCCTGGGCCCATAATCAAAGCGTTGTTCTGATGCCCTATTGGAGTCAGAAATGCACACGATGCACCTACCGCCACAGCCATCAAGAAGGCATCAGGATTAAGGTTGAGGGCCAGAGCGATGTTGTAGGCTATAGGCGCCATGAGAATTGCAGTAGCCGCATTGTTAAGAACATCGGATACCGTCATCGTAATAATAAGTATCATGGTTATTAGAAATACTGGAGACAGATCGCCGGCAACTGCGAGAATGCCATCGACTAGCAGAGTAGTGGTGCCCGTTGTCTCCAATGCTGTGCCGAGCGGGATCATTGCACCAAGTAGTACGACAACAGCCCAATCCACACCATCATAAAATTCCCTAACAGGCACGATATTTAGCAGGACCATGGTAACGGTGGCCATACCTAGAGCAAGCTGAATGGAGACTAGGCCACTCGCAGCTGCAACGATAGCAAGAATAAAAGTTAACATGGCTGGAATGGCTTTAGTATTTCGTCCAAGGCCAAGCGCTCGACTCTCAAGGGGATAGCAATTCAACTTAACTATTGCCTCCTCAATTTCACCCACGTCGCCGTGCAGCAATAACACATCCCCCACGGCAAACTTGAAGTTCCGCAGCCTTTCTCTATGCGGGGTGCCCGATCGAGATGCCGCCAACAAATTTACCCCATACTTTCGATTAAACCTTAATTGGCTAGGCGTTCTCCCCACGATGGACGAATTGGGAGTAACTACAACTTCCACAGCCTGCATATCTTCCGAGTGCAGTACTTCTCTCTGCGCATTCTCCGCTGATACCATCTGCAAATTGTGATTCTTAGAGAACTGAGCAATATCATCATGTGAGCCCTGCATCATTAGTAGATCGCTGGCTGCAATTAGCTGCCGACGATAAACGACAGGAATGTTTTCTCGTCTATGAACCATCGAAAGTAGTGTCAGGTTTTGTTCTGCAAGGCTGTCTTTTAGCTCTCCGGCTTTTTTTTCGAAAAAAGTCGACTCTTCAGTCACTTTCAATTCAAACAAATACTTCTCTACATCGAAAAGTTCAAGACCGGTAGTTTGTTTTCGCACTTTTACCAACTTCCAACCGATAAACAGCATGAAGAAGATGCCACATATCGCTATGCCTCCGCCAACTGGAGCATAGTCAAACATTGTAAAGGCTTCGCCAGTCATCTGTTGACGATAGTTTGCTATTAAGATATTCGGTGGAGTACCAATTAGAGTAACCAAGCCCCCCAAGATCGAACCAAATGACAACGGCATTAAAACTGTGGCTGGAGATCGGCCGGCCTTGTTCGTAGATCGAATGGCAATTGGCATCAACAATGCCAAGGCACCGACATTATTCATAAACATCGAGAGAAATGCCGCTAGAAAGGTTAATACAGCAATATGAAGAAATGGCTTCGAGGAAATAGGTTCTATGGCATCGGCCACGAATTCGACAGCTCCAGATTTCGTCAAACCAAAACTTACTATCAATACCATTACCACTGTAATAGTCGCCGGATTCCCAAATCCAGCGAACATCTCGGCCTGCGGTATTAGACCGAAGATGCTGGCCGTAAACAGCGCGCCAAGCGCGACTATGTCGTAACGCCATCGCCCCCATACTAATAAAAATAAGAGCGCGAAAAGTATAAGCAGCAGAATACTTTGATCAGTAGTCATCTAGAAAAAGCCTGATTATACAATTTTAAAATCCAGCGCCCCAACACCCTCTACACAGGCAACTATTCGATCACCCTTGGTTGCGGCCGCCACACCAGAGGGGGTGCCCGTGTAGATAATATCTCCGGATTTCAATTCGAAGTACTTGGAAAGCTCAGCGATTATTTCGGGCACTGACCAAATCATCTCATTGAGGCTTGCCTGCTGCCGAATTTCATTATTTAACTGTAGAGAGATTTGCCTATCACCAAGCTGACCCACTTCGCTTATAGGGAGTATGGCCGAGATAGGCGCAGACTGATCAAAACCCTTGGCAAGATCCCATGGCCGACCTTTACTCTTGGCGATATCCTGTAAGTCGCGACGGGTGAAGTCTATGCCAACTGCATAGCCATAGACGCAATCCATCACCGATCCCAGCTCAATATCTTTGCCACCCGATTTTAAGGCAACGACTAGTTCAACTTCATAATGTAGATCGTCCGTCGCCTGGGGATAGGCTACGTCTCGATTGAAGGTGACACAGGCGTTTGCTGGTTTGCTAAAAAAAACGGGTGGCTCCTGTTTCGGATCTCCACCCATCTCCTTTACGTGCTCGCTATAGTTTCTCCCTACACAGTAGATTCGATGAACAGGAAATCGTGGAGACTGTTCACTTACTTCAGCCTGCGCATCTAGTCTCACCGGCACGGTGGTAGGTTCGTGTTGTTGAACTACAAATTTCATAGCGATGAATTCTCTGTGGTTGTCGATTTCAAAACCTGCACGTCAATTGCTCATGCAGAGTATCAGTAATTCCATTTACGCGCTGCGGGAATAGAGTGAGACCAGTCGCATCTTCTATCAAATCCAGCGTGCTCAGCTGATCGCAGAAACTTATGTGCTGCCGAACATCGCTGCCGAAGATGAATGCGCTCAAAGACCCAGGAATACTAATGACCTTGAAATAGGCTGAGGGCTTGACTGTGCTCTCGCTCGTTTCTTCTCCACGCCCGCTATAGATTGGCCCACTGATCACGTAAACCTCTCCAATCTTATCCGCCAGTGCATTGATCGCCTGATCCAGCCGAGACCAACTCCCAGCTCTCAGTTCAAACGGCAGGGCTGCCATATTACTGAGAAAGTTCAGTTCAGACCAATAGGGGGTTCCGGCGAAACTACTCATCGGCACCAAACGACCCTGATCTTCTGAGAGTAGATTGATTACGCCTAGCTGATAGCTGCGTTCTTCGGCGTCAATAGGAACGTCTTGTTCGATCTGCGATGTGCTGTCAATAACCTCGAGCTGAGCAACACCTCCCAAGACGAGAGAATCCTCAAACCAAACACGCGGCAGCAACGAGGCCACACCAACGCTATCGGCAAGCACACGGTAGGCCTGCCAGTCTGCGAGTCCACTGCCCGCATTGATGGAGGCGACATACAATTGCCGTACGATGAGTTCGCTTTCATCGGCGACTATGCTGCCAACCGCAACCGGACAGCCTGCCATACAGTGAGAGATATGCACCGTCTGAGCATTGGCTATCGTCGCGACTAGAAGACTAAAAAGACTAGCCCATCGGATAAAGGATTTGCTTATGCACGTCATCGCACTGCTTCAGTGTCTCTTCGCTAAGTGTTACATCAAGGGCTGCCAACGACTCTTCTAACTGATCTGCAGTTCGCGCACCAATAATCGTCGATGCGACAAAGTCGAAATTCATACTCCAGGCAGTTGCCAAAGTCACTGGGGACATACCAGCCTCTTTTGCAATCTCCATATATTTGGCGGTAGAGGCCAAGGTTCCTTCGTTTACAAAACGACTAGACATCGCCTTCTGTCTTGGATCTGCGGAGCCGTATTCTGCAAAGCGAGAATTTTTTGGTATCTGGGGTTGATTGTATTTGCCGCTGAGAACACCACCGCCAATTGGGGAATAAGGTAATAGTGACACGTGCTCTCTTTTACACACTTCCGCCAATTCATCCAGAAAGCGACGATTCAACAGAGAAAAATTATTCTGAATAGATTGAAATCGTGCTAGGCCCTCATAATCAGCAACGGTATTTGCCTTCGTCAATCCGTAGGAAGTCTCGTTAGAAGTACCCGTATAACGAACCTTGCCCGCCTGAACCAGCCTATCTAATGCTTCCATCGTTTCATCGATAGGCACGATTGGATCTGGCCAATGCACCTGATAGAGATCGATGTAGTCAATTTTCATTCTGCGTAGCGAGCCTTCTACGGCCGCTTCAATATGGAACCTGTCGAGAGCGGTCAGACCATGACGAATAGGGGGGACGAACCAACCTGCCGCTGCTCCGGCAACCTTGGTCGCTATGATGAGTGAATCTCTAGGCTTTGTCTGAACCCATTCGCCAAATATTTGCTCAGTAACACCGACAGTCTCGGCCGACGGAGGCACTGGATAAACCTCAGCCGTATCGAAGAAGTTGATGCCGCGCTCATAGGACTCTTCAAGAATCTTGAACGACTCCTTCTTATCGCTCCAGCTACCAAAACTCATAGTCCCCATACAAATAGGACTAACTCTTAATCCGCTCTTTCCTATATACCGATGTTCCATACTACTTCCTTTTACACCAATCAATAATAATCAAACGAAGCGCTTAGACCGTCGCACTGCAATCGTCTCCGAGATAACCGCCGCCGCCACAATACACAGCATCCTGCAGTTGAATTCGTATTCCATCGGGATCTGAAAAATAGACCTCCGGGGTTCCACCCTCTATACCCCCGCGATTTGGCATTCGCATGCTAATCCAATGCACTAATGGCGGGGTATTATCCGCGTTCTCTCTAGCGCTGAAACCATAGTCTTCTAGCTTCACAATGATCCCTTCTACATCGAAGTCTTCGACGCTAAGGCAGACATGATCCACTCGGCCTGGCGCCGTTGGCGCTCCCCTTTGATTGCCGCCTACATACATCAGAAATTGTATGCCATCTCCTACGCCGACAATTGGTGATGCTGGCCCCTGGTAAGCTTGGAAACCCAGACCAAAAGCGCGCGTATAGAATTCATTCGCGCGATCTTTGTTGGCAAGAAAATTAGTAAAGTGACTGAGATCAACCGTATCAAACATGCCATCCGTTGTTGCCTCCTCCACGCGCTCACAAACGTCGCCATGTTCACCCGCACCACCACAGTGATTAGCGCTAGAGAGTTGGTAGATCAGGCCTTCGACGTCCGCGAAAAAGAGCTCCTGCGTTCCCGACGCCGAGCCACCCTCAGCTTGTCTGCGAGTCCTAGTCCAAGATTGCATAGCAACATCGAGAGAGGCTTGATTAGGCCCTGGCTGAGCACGACGGGATACGCCTAGCGCATCTAACTGATTGTGCACCGATTCCAGATCGAAATTTTCAACGCTTAGACCGATATGACTAAAGCCTGGCGCTTGGCCCGGTAACAACGGCGACAATGAGAAGAACCTCGGCCCCTCGCCAATACGTAAACAGGCAGATGCACCTTGCCGTGACTGAATACTCGCACCAAACAGATCTTGATAGAACCGCACCGATCGCTCGACATTTGAAACCCGCATGCCATAGCTGTGAAGTTTACGCACTGCAATTGTAGAACCTGACTGCGCAAACAATACCGGGCTGAGCGAGAGTGCTGGAATTGCTTTGAGGAGGGTACGACGGCTAAGTATTGCCGATTTGCTGATCACATTAGATTTAGTCTTCATAGCCGCTGTCCTCGCGCCTTTTATTGGTCGCGACATCATAGCTAGAGTCCAATGCTAGCGTCTACCTCGTGACCAATTTAATTCGACTCAGCTCTTATTCAATTCGACAGCACCACCATCTTTCTGCCACTGCTCCATGCCACCCTTGAGGTGCACGATGTTCTCGATACCCATGTTCTGCAGAGATTGCGTAGATAAAGCTGAACGCCACCCCTTATTGCAATACAGGATCAGCTCCTTCGCCTTATCGAATTCAGGGCGATAATAAGGACTGTCTGGATCAACCCAAAACTCCAGCATGCCACGGGGAATGTGCAGGGAGCCAGCAATCTTACCTTCGCGCTTTACCTCACGCACATCCCGCAGATCGATAATTACCACCGACTCGTCCAAATTCTCCAACCGCGCTTTTAATTCGGAGGAATCAATAGCCTGTATTTGCTGTTCCGCCTCGGCAACTAACTGCTTGTAGCCTTTTTTTACATTCATTCTTAGAAATCCTTGCATTCAATTGAACTATTCAACCCATTAACTAGCTGTAACCTTCTGACATTGCGTACGCCAAAAGGGAAATACAACAGAGCCATCTTCACTGACCCATTCTCCTACCCAATCGAAACACCGAGCAGAGACGTCCGGAAAGGTAAGTGTCGAAAACCCATCAAAATCCGTACTCGGCGCCTTATGGGGCTGCCTCAATACTAGATTTTCCCCGTCCATCTTACCCCGCCAAGTGCTTGAGCTATAGACAGGTGCAGAAAAAAAGTGACTACCCATTCGTTAGCCTCAGCATCATAAACTCGAATATTACCATTCGTGGTTGCTCCAGAGGTTCCCCCATCACGTATGGCAAAGCCGTTCATGAAATAGTGTCCATCCCAAGCGCGCAAACTCTCCACCCAATCTCCTTTAGCATTATTTAATCTTTGTTCCGAACAATCATTCTTACCTATCACGAAATGAAATTGAGCCAGCTCGGGAGGAACATCAGGGTTTACCCTACCAAACGGATACTGCTCATTCGGCTCCTAGGACAATGGAGCTACTCGAGGGAGATTCGCTTGGCAGGCAGCTAGAAAAAGCAATACAAGCAAGAGACCCTGCTTTCTCATGGTTTACCTCATCTATTTTTTAAAATTTAGTTTTGAAATATACTTATAGTTTGCCGTCGTTATCTACTATCGTTCGGTATAAATTCAGGCAATATCGATGAAGTAGTCCACAATGCCATCTAATAGGCTGCCCACAGAGATTTCCCCATGCCAACAAGGCTTGAAGAAAATTACCGAAGGGCTAGGCTACAGCGCCTTTGAATTTTCTAGCAGTCAATCCCACGGCCATAAAGATGGCCGCAAGTACAACCAGGAACAACTGACTAAATCCAAACATGCCGCCGGCAGGCAAAGCTAAAGTCAGGCCCGACAAACCGATAAAGATACGAGTCAACATGCTTAACCCACCTTTCCCTAGGTGGCCGACGCCAATCAGATAACCTTGTAGTGCCCCAGAAACTAACGCCACGCCGACGAGAGCGGTTGAGACAGCCTGCAGATTTTCCATCCAACTACCCTGCAACAATAACGCAGGATTA
>CAJXQP010000154.1 GCA_913058275.1 uncultured Gammaproteobacteria bacterium
CAGCGTTCTCTGATAGAAATCCATATCCAGGATGCACTGCATCGGCATCGGTCACTTCCATCGCAGAGATGATAGCGGGTGTATTGAGATAGCTGTCTGTTGGGCTGGGAGGCCCTATGCAGACGGATTCGTCGGAGAGCCGAACATGCATTAGATCCCGGTCAGCAGTCGAATGGACAGCGACAGTTTTGATCCCAAGTTCTTTACAAGAACGAAGTACACGCAGTGCGATTTCACCGCGATTGGCTATTAAAACTTTTTCGAGCATGAAGCTATCCTTGGATTAGGCTGGGCGCACAAAGAGCGTTCTAAACGATCCTGATCAATGGCTGATCGAACTCTACTGGTTCGCCATCTTCAACTAAAAAAGCCTCGATCACGCCGGCTTGGTCGGCCTCGATTTGATTCATCATCTTCATCGCTTCAACAATGCACACGACATCGCCTGCCTTTACATGTTTGCCAACCTCAACGTAAGCAGGAGAGGAGGGAGAGGGAGAGCGATAGAAAGTTCCAACCATAGGAGACTTGATAGCATTTCCTCCCGCGGCGGGAGCAACGCCTTGCGTGGCAGCGGGTGCTGCTGCAGGGGCCGGTGCTGCGACGGGAACAGCTGGCGCATGATAGACAATGGGCGCAGCTGTACCGATTGATCCACGGCTAATTCTAACCGACTCTTCGCCTTCTTTGATTTCGATTTCCGCGATGTCCGAAGATTCCAGCAGCTCAATCAGTTTCTTTACTTTTCTTATGTCCATAGGAATGTCTCGCTTAGAATTATTGTTAGTCAATACTGAAAAGTCATCCTGACTTTATCAGTATGTCGTGCGTCAAAAGCTGATGTTTGTGTCATTTCACTGACTTTTGCCGCACTCGCATTGCCCTTAACGGGCAATGGCTGCACATCCTTGTGCAACTAGTTAGCTAGTTTTTTGCAAGCAGCCTGAAGCGCCAGTTCGTAACCTTGGGCGCCCAAGCCAATCACACATCCGACAGCGATGTCGGAAAAATAGGAATGGTGCCGATAGGCTTCACGGCTGAATAGGTTTGAAAGATGCACCTCAATGAAGGGAATCTCACAAGCCAAAATCGCGTCACGAATAGCAATGCTGGTATGGGTGAATCCACCAAAGTTCACGATCATGAATGCCGTGCCGTCTTTTCGCGCCGCGTGCAATCGATCGATTATCTCGCCTTCAGAGTTAGCCTGCAGGCTATCGAATTGGTGGCCCGACTCCGTGCATTTTGTTGAGAGGCGCTGATTAATATCATCTAGGGTGTCGATCCCGTAAATGTGGGGTTCACGACTACCGAGTAGATTTAGGTTAGGTCCATGCAGGGCCAATATTGATGCCATGTTCTTTTCCCTAATGTGGCTGCGGGGTGAATTTACTCCCGAAAAGCCTGATTAGTCATTTTGTCCGCATTTTCTCAGAAAATAGCAGACATTTCACGCTTTTTTGCGAAAGGAAGGGCTGTGTTTAGGGGTTTAGAAGAAATTCGAAGCGCTGCGGAGGATAACAAAATCCCCAATCGGCACAGCCTTGATAGTGGATGAAGATTCTTGCGTTCGGGCTGGGCACGATATTTAGGCTTAGATCGATATCTAATTGGCCATAATAGGCTTCTATATCTCCGAAGAATTGGTCATTTTTCTTCAAGCCATCGCGCATCGAAAATTCTACCGGTTGCTCTGCCGAATCAGTTTGCTGGCTCAGAGTGAACTCGAAGGCGTGTCTATACAGGTAGTGGCCATCTGGTAGGTGCCATACAACTCTGTAGCGCCCTGGGCTAACAGCACTGACATAGAACGGAAAGGCTTGTTCCAGAGAGAGGGGCTGTGGAGAAATGGGCTGCGCTGCTAGGCCGGAGATAGTGCGTGGTGTGAGCTGCGCTTGAGCCACGTTGCCCGCGAGCAGGAAAGTGCCAAGCAGCAGAGTCAGACTGATTTGAAACGCGCAGCTCATCTTCATACTAGGTTGGACCAGTTAAACTGAAAAAAAGCTTCCTACCCTGGGCGCCGCTAGTTTTGATAGCGATCAAAGACCAAGCAGGCATTTGTACCACCGAAGCCGAAGCTATTCGACATCACTCGATTCAAAGTAATGTTGTCTTGCCGTTCGATTGCGATTGGCATTCCGGCAGCTTCCTCGTCCAGGTTCTCGATATTGGCAGAGGCAGCAATAAAATCATTCTCCATCATCAATAGACTGTAAATCGCTTCCTGTGCACCTGCCGCGCCAAGTGAATGGCCCGTCAGCGACTTGGTTGAATTAATTGTCGGTACGTTCTCGCCGAACACACTCTTGATCGCGCGTAGTTCCGAGACGTCGCCGGCCGGTGTGCTAGTGCCGTGTGTGTTGATGTAGTCTACTGAACCTACCAGATCGGCGGTCGCTATCTGCATAGCACGTGCACCGCCTTCGCCGGCGGGCGCGACCATGTCGTAGCCATCGGAAGTTGCTGCATATCCGGTTAGCTCGGCATAGATTTTTGCGCCTCGCGCCTGAGCGTGTTCTAGCGACTCCATGACAAGAACTGCGCCACCGCCAGCGATTACGAAACCGTCGCGAGCTGCATCGAAAGCGCGTGAAGCTTTGTCTGGAGTGTCATTGTATTGAGTTGAAAGGGCGCCCATAGCATCGAACATATGACTGGTAGTCCAGTGCTCTGCTTCGCCGCCTCCTGCAAAAACGATATCCTGTTTGCCTAACTGAATAAGCTCAGCCGCGTGGCCAATACAGTGTGCGCTTGTCGCACACGCTGACGAGATTGTGTAGTTAACGCCCTTGATTTTAAATGGAGTGGCAAGACAAGCAGAAGTAGTGCTGCTCATGGTGCGAGTCACGCGGTAGGGTCCGACCTTTCTTATCCCTTTCTCGCGCATGATATCCATGGACTCAAGTTGGTCTTCTGAGGAGCCGCCTCCGGAACCCATAACGAGGCCGGAGCGGAAGTTGGAAACTTCATCCTCCTTCAGGTTGGCATCGCTAATCGCCTGCTCCATGGCCAGGTAGGCATAGGCTGAGGCGTCACCCATAAAGCGCAGGACTTTGCGGTCAATCAGCGCAGAGGTATCGATCTGAACAGATCCGCTCACATGACTGCGCATGCCAAGTTCTTCATAGGCGGGATTGTGGCGAATACCACTACGGCCGGTCTTGAGAGAATCTAGCACCGACTCTTTGTCATTGCCCAAACAGGACACAATTCCGATACCAGTAACAACAACGCGCTTCATACGATTTCCCCAATCAATAAAGAATCACTCATACATCTTGCATCAGAATGAAATTCCTGGCTTGAACAGACCAACTTTCAATGCTTTGGTGGTATAGATTGTCTTGCCATCTACAGATACTGTTCCGTCGGCAATGCCCATAACCAGACTTCTATTAATAAGCCGACTTATCGATAACTCGTAAACTACCTTCTTTGAAGTCGGCAGTATTTCACCGGTAAATTTAACTTCGCCTGCTCCAAGTGCCCGACCCCTGCCTGGGTGACCACTCCAGCCTAGGTAGAATCCCAATAGTTGCCACAAGGCATCTAATCCTAGGCATCCCGGCATGACCGGATCTCCAGGAAAGTGACAGTCGAAAAACCAAAGCTCGGGCGTTATGTCGAGCTCCGCGATTATTTGACCGCGACCGTGCGCACCACGATCTCCATTGATCTCAACAATACGATCAAGCATGAGCATATTGTCTACGGGTAACGCAGCGTTGCCCGGACCGAATAGGCGACCGTGGCCACAATCCACCAATTCTTCCAATGTATAGGAATTCTTAGGAACAAAGTTGTGTTCGACTTGTGTCATAAGCTAGTTAAACCCCTCCAAGGGGTGGTTCTGCAAAGGCTGCGATGTTATCGCGCTGGAGCCAAATAATCGATCATAAATTGATGGCAGGCCGTTGAATCAGCTCTATTTATTAAATTGGACGATAATTTGCTACTATGTCGTTCGTTTTCGTCATTCCGTTTTAGTAGTTCAAGGTAGCAGGCTCTATGTTAATTCCCGTTATTCTCGCTGGTGGCGGGGGATCCCGCCTCTGGCCAGCCTCTCGATCGTTGCAGCCGAAGCAATTTATTGAATTCCCTGACATGCAGGGCTCGCTGTTTCAAAACACCTTGTCTCGTTTAGAGGGTCTGTCTGACCTGGAAGATCCGATCGTCGTTTGTAATAACGACCATCGCTTTCTGGTGGCAGAGCAACTGCGGCAACTAGGCAAGGAGCACAGTAAACTATTACTAGAACCGGTAGGCAGAAATACGGCGCCTGCAGTAGCTCTTGCTGCGTTGTGTGCGCTGCAAAATAGCGTGGATCCGCTTCTCCTAATATTGCCAGCCGATCACGTGATCGAGGATCAAACAGCATTTCAGCAAGCGATAGCTCAGGCATTGCAGTCGGCGAAGCAAGGCAAGTTGGCTACATTTGGTATAGTGCCAAGTGTCCCAGAAACAGGCTATGGCTACATACATAAGGGTGCGCAGCTCGCAAGCGGAAATGGATATTGCGTAGAGCAGTTTGTGGAAAAGCCAGATCAGGAAACCGCGCAGGCCTATCTGGATAGCGGCAACTATTTTTGGAATAGTGGCATGTTCTTGTTTTCTGCGTCTACGTACTTGCAGGAGCTGAAGCGGCATGCTCCAGATATTTTTGATAGCTGTCATCAGGCCTACGCGAGCCTGGAATCCTCAGAGAACTTTCAGCGAATCCCAGAGCAAATCTTCGCGAGCTGTCGCAGCGATTCTATCGACTATGCGGTAATGGAGAAGACGGCCTCGGCTGTGGTAGTGCCTCTTGAGGCGGGCTGGAATGATCTTGGCGCCTGGGATGCGATGTGGGAGGTGCGGGCGAAAGATGAGTATGGCAACACCGTATCTGGCGATGTGCTTACCTTCGATGTACAAGATAGCTATATTCAATCTGAGTCTCGGCTTGTCGCTGTTGCGGGGATACGTGATGTCGTAGTGGTCGAGACAGCAGATGCTGTGTTGGTGACGCACCGCTCCCAGGCGCAGTCCGTGAAACACTTGGTACAACAGTTGCAAAACCATGGGCGGGAGGAAGGCGCCTTACACCGTTTGGTTTACCCCCCCTGGGGTTCCTACGAGTGTCTAAGTAGCAGGCCGGGCTATCAAGTAAAGCATTTGATAGTTAATGCTGGTGCATCGATCTCGTTGCAGCTGCATCATAAGAGGGCGGAATATTGGACGGTGCTCAGGGGTGTTGCATTGGTAACCTGTGACAACAAAGAGTTTCAACTTCAGCCTAATGAATCAACGTATATCCCGCTCGGTAGCAAGCACAGACTGGCCAATGCCAGTAATGAACCAGTAGAAGTCATCGAGGTGCAAATTGGTGAATATCTTGGCGAGGATGATATCGTTCGTTTCGAAGACCTCTATAACAGGGTCTGAAAGCGAATCTAACTAGCACAAGCCCGAAGTTGCTTCGCAGGTCACGGAAAGACTGACTGCTTTCTTTAACTCACAGAAAACTCTATTACGGAAACTCTGCGCTATGTCGGTTATTAAGAAATGTCTATTTCCAGCGGCCGGTTACGGCACGCGATTCTTGCCCGCTACAAAAGCCATGCCGAAAGAAATGCTACCTATCGTGACTAAACCCCTAATTCAATATGGCGTAGAAGAGGCTATGGATGCAGGCATTACCGAGATAGGCGTTGTGACGGGGCGGGGTAAGCGAGCGATTGAGGACCATTTCGATATTAGCTGCGAGCTAGAACAAGAGATTGCCGGTTCGGACAAGGAAGAGTTGCTTAACAGCACGCGCGACATCATGGATCGCTGTACGTTTTCATATACCCGGCAGGCAGAGATGAAGGGCTTAGGCCACGCAATTTTAGTCGGCGAAGCTCTGATTGGACGCGAACCGTTCGCGGTCGTGTTGGCGGACGACTATTGCGTCACCGAAGGTGATGGCGTGCTTACACAGATGGTCAAGCTGTATGAGAAGTATCAATGTAGCATCGTCGCGATTGAAGAAGTGCCAGTGGATGAGACCCATAAATACGGTGTAATCGCGGGAGAACTCGAAGCAGACGGTGTTTATCGCGTTCATAATATGGTCGAGAAACCTGCGCCCAAAGACGCTCCGAGCAATCTTGCGATTATCGGGCGCTATATTCTCAGTCCAGATATATTCGATGTTATCCGTAGTACACCGCCAGGGAAAAATGGAGAGATGCAGATCACAGATGCGCTCCAGATTCAGGCTCAGCAGGGCAAAGTCATAGGTTATCGTTTTAAGGGACGCCGTTTTGATTGTGGCAGCGTCGATGGATTTATTGAGGCCACAAATTACACCTATAAGTTGCAGTCAAATTAATATTTCTGACCATGAATTTTGCGCGACGCTTTAATTAGCAAATAGTGATTTTTGGTAATCACAGCCAAACACAGAAGCCGAATAAATGAGCAAAGAATTAACCTGTTTCAAGTCCTACGACGTAAGAGGGCGAGTTCCCAATCAACTGAACAACGAAATAGCCTATCGAATAGGCCGTGCCTATGTTGAGTTCCTAAAACCGAAGCAAGTTGTGGTGGGCTATGATATTCGCCTGAGCAGCGCGGAGCTTTGTGCAGCCCTAAGCAGGGGGATAATAGAGTCGGGTGCAGACGTTATAAATATCGGTCAGTGTGGTACCGAAGAAGTGTACTTCGCAACCAGTCATCTAAACGTAGATGGCGGCATCGTTGTTACGGCCAGCCACAATCCTGCTGACTATAACGGCATGAAATTTGTTCGTGAATTGTCCAAGGCCATTAGTGGCGATACAGGTCTAATGGAAATTAAGCGTCTAGCGGAGAATGAAGAATTCACACCCGCGAGCGAACCTGGATTGATCAGCTTTGAGGACACGCAACCTGCCTACATAGAACACTTACTAAATTATATCGATGCGAAGAATCAGCGATCGATGAAGATAGTTTGCAATGCCTGTCTCTTATACACATCTCCGAGCCCACGAGACCGAGGCTGATCTCGT
>CAJXQP010000155.1 GCA_913058275.1 uncultured Gammaproteobacteria bacterium
ATAAAATCGTTCAGACGGGATATCTAAAAACCGTGAAACACCCTCATAATGAGGGCCATATGTCAGATCTGGTCCATTGCTAAGCAGCTCCGTGCTAATAAGAATATCTGCCGACATCTCGATCGCCGTTCCCGATACTTCGCCGTCTCCCTGCGCATAGTGCAGATCGCCAATGCTTAGGCCGCAGCCCTCTATAAAACACGGCAGATAGACCGATGAACCAGATTGCAAATGACGAATGTCCATATTTCCACCGTGTTCACGAGGCGGAGAGGTGCGGAGGCATTCGTTGGAGGCAGACCCATCAGGGCTGCAGATTGTCGAGGGCGTCGCTTTGTTGGAAACCGGTAACATAACTTGTCCGCCCGCATCGGCGAGCTGCTGTTCGCGGTGCAGTATCGTTTGCAATTGGTCGGGTCCGGGTAGCGTCGACACGATACCCGGAAAACTCGCGTTGGGTATGCGCACGTTCGGAATATCATCGCTTACGGCGAACTCTTTATTCAGCCGCCAGATCGCTAAAAATTGGCCTTCCATCAGATCGCGGATAAAACCACCACTGCCGAAGGTGTAGCCATACTCTCCAGGGTCAATGCTGATTATGGTGACCTTTAATACATCGCCAGGTTCCGCACCTTCGATATAGACTGGACCTGCCATAGGGTGAGCGAAGTTTGAATTCATGTCGATAAAGCGAGATTTATCCAGGATGCTCGCGCGCAATACTTCGCTCTCTTCTGTGTCTCCCCGTTGCGCTGCAATAGTGCCCAAAACATCGACTGCATCGCGGGTATGGAACAAGATGGTCTGCCCAGGCTTGACCCGATGGGTCATTGGTATCGACGGGTGTAATCGATTGATGCAACTTGCATCTTCAATGCAAAGTCCTTGAGTTGCGCCGACAACGACGCTGACAGGCTCAGCCGCAATAGTGGCAACGTTATAAATGGAGAAGGAAATAAGAAGAAACGTTTGCCTGACAAAATTTTGCAAAGTCTTGTTTTCCCAATTAATTGTAGATGCGAAATAGGCTATATTGTCAGAGAATGCAGTGTCCCTTGTTCCTAAGAGAATAGTATGAGAAAAATTGGTGTCAATGGTCTGCCCGCAATTTTAACGGCCGTATTTTTTATTGCCTCAGCTCACGCGCAAGAATGGGAAATGCCGAGAACTGAGTTTGGCGATCCAGATCTTCAGGGTGTTTGGAGTAACGCAACTCAAACCAAACTTGAGCGGGATAGCCAGTTGGGTGAGCGCAAAGCATTCACAGAAGAAGAGGCGCTAGCCAGAGAATCACGCTCGCGAGACCGGCAAATCGAGAGTGACCGCGCGAGCGATCCAAATCGTGCTCCGCCGACCGATGGCAATACTGCTGCCGGTTACAATTCGTTCTGGCTCGATCGCGGTAACGGCATTGTTCAAATCAATGGCGAGTATCGGACATCAATGATTATCGATCCTCCTAACGGCCAGATTCCTTTTTTGCCGGCAGCCATAGGTAGGCCCACACAACTGCAGCAGTGGGTGGCACAACCGGGCGTAGACGCATTCGATGGGCCCGAATTGCAGACGATAGGGGAGCGCTGTTTATTGTTTTGGGATTTCCGCACATCGAATTCCAGTGCGGGTCCGCCGATGATGCCGGTCATCTACAATAATAATTATCAAATCATTCAAACCCAAGACTACGTTGTCATTATGGCAGAGATGATTCATGACGCCCGTATCATCAGGTTACAAGACAAACACCATTCGACGGTAATGAATCAGTGGATGGGCGATTCGGTTGGCCATTGGGAAAACGACACCTTGGTAGTTGAGACGCGAAATCTGCATCCTCAGCAGAATCATTATGGTTCGAGTCCGGATCTTGTCGTTATCGAACGTTTTACCCGCAGCAGTGAGGAGCAGATAGATTATCAATTCACAATGATCGATCCTGCAGTCTACAGCCAACCTTGGACAGCTGAACTTGCGTTTCGCCAGCGTTCGGAAGTAGAAGTGCTCTATGAATTTGCCTGCCATGAAGGTAACTATGCGCTGGGTGGAATACTAGCAGGAGCGAGGCGGAAGGAGCACGACGAAAGGAGCAAGACGGGCGCTAGTTTTGAAACCTCAGAATTGTGACTACGCCTGTCTCTCTTTCATTTTTGCTGCTCTGCATTTCCCTATGATTCGGTTTTCATGCAAGCTATCTCAATCGATTTTTTGACTAAAACAATAATTAATTATTGGAGTTTATTATGTCTCGGAACAACCTTGCAGCAATAGCCGCAGCCTTCGCAATATTTTTTTGTAGCAGCATCGTCAATGCCGCTGAATTAAAACTGCTGCGCTATGGACCGCTAGGCGAAGAAAAGCCGGGGTTGATAGACTCGCAGGGCCAGATTCGCGACCTTTCTGCGTTTATTGATGACATTGGCCCAGCCACTCTCTCCGACGCAGCATTAGCTATGATCGCGCAGATTCCCCTTGGCGAATTGCCACTTGTGCAAGGCAATCCGAGGCTCGGCGTGCCAGTCACAGGTACGGGTAAAATTATCGCCATCGGCTTTAACTACGTGAATCATGCTGCCGAAATGGCAGTGGAGCTGCCCACGGAGCCGCTGGTTTTCATGAAGGCCACTTCCGCACTAACCGGGCCTTTCGACAACGTCATACAGCCGCGCAACGCCCTTAAACTCGACTACGAATCAGAGCTAGTTGTCGTCATTGGGCGTCGCGCGCAATATATCTCTGAGGATGAAGTCTTCGACTATATCGCGGGCTATACCGTGGGGCACGACGTGTCTGAGCGCGCCTTTCAGCGAGAGCGTGGCGGGCAATTCACGAAAGGTAAGAGTGCTGACACATTCGCGCCTGTGGGTCCCTATCTGGTGACTCGGGACATTATCGACGATGTGCAGAATCTGTCCATATGGTCTGAGGTGAACGGTGAAATGCGCCAGCAGGGTAATACCGCCGACATGGTTTTCGGCGTTAAGGAGATCGTGAGTCACCTGAGTCAATTTATGACGCTCTATCCAGGCGATCTAATCTTCACTGGAACGCCCGCGGGTGTTGGTGATGGCATGGTGCCACCGAGCTATCTGCAGCCCGGAGATGTGGTACGCGTTGGCGTGGAAGGTCTCGATTTTCAGCGGCAGGTGATTGCGCCGCCGCGTTGATCTGATGCGCCCCGCTAACAATCAGAATTCTCAATGTCTAAACACTAGTCCAGCATGCACTCCGCGCTAAACTTCACGCTGTCGAAGGGGAGCTGCTGGGTAATTGTCCTAAACGCTTCGTTTAAATCAGTCGCGAGCGTCCAAGGTAGATTAATTACTAGCATCCCGGTAGAGGACATTTCCCCGCGAATAGACTCGTCTCTAACATCAAGCTCGAATTGCCAAAGTTTGGAGTCAACGAATGCTTTTATTGAATCAAGCATAGGGAGATGCGGCGCGCCATCGATCACCGGATACCAAAGGGCGAATACCCCATTGCGCATTCTAAAGTAAGCCGCTTTTAGACTCGTGACGACATCGGTATAGTCCGCCCCAAGCTCATAGGAGGGATCGATCAGCACAAGAGCCCGAGCGTGCTGAACCGGTAGCAACGGCAGCAGGCCCAGAAATCCATTTGTTGGTGACACGCGAATGCGACTGTCTCTAGCGAAAAGCGCCTGTAAACGAGGCGCTTCGGTGGAGTGTAATTCGAAGAGCTTCAATTCATCCTGCGGCCGAAGAAGATCAGCGGCGATAAGCGGTGAACCCGGATAGCGCTCCTGCGACAAATAGGATTCGATTAGTCTGCCATAGACCTGTAGCTGCGCGGGAAAATCTTCAAACTCAAGGCTGCCGACGCCCTGCGCGAACTCTCCGGTCTTAGCGGCCATTTCGCCACCAATATCGTAAAGTCCCCCACCTGCGTGAGTATCGATGTAGCGTATCGGCGCTGGTTTGCGCTTGAGATATTCAATGATAAGAGATAGGACAGCGTGTTTGAGCAGGTCAGCGAAGCCTCCCGCGTGGTAACCATGGCGATAACTAAGCATTCGACTCAGCACTCAAAATAGGTCTATGTTTGCAGTGCTTACTTGTAATTAGCGGGGGGGGGTATCATAAATCAGTTTGAATGGTTTGGCCTTAGAAATTGTTTGCTTCGCTGCTTAGGCTTTTAACTTTGCAAAGGGATAACTTGTGGGAGTAGTAAAACCAAAAAGTCCCTGATTAACAGGGCTTTAAGGACTTCGTTGGACTTGCGTGGATTTATATTTGGTGGAGGCGGGGGAAATTGAACATTCTGCTTAAGTTGTTGTAATTTTTGTATTAATTATATATAAAGTTTATCGATACCATCATCGATACCATCATCGATACCAACAATTTATTTCGTCTCCTCGCAAACTCAGTTAAGTCCCCACTCATCGGGGGGCGCTTATTGGTCGATCTCACAGTCCTGTTAGTTCTAAGGTGTAGGAAAATCAAAGGTACTTTGGCAGCTCAGCGCCGTGGGTATTTCGCGCCGCAGAAAAAGCCCAGCGCTAGAGTAATCAGAAATGGTTTACTTAAGCAGTGAACAACCAAGGCGGGGATGAACTGGGGTCCGGGCAAGTTTACTCCTGCATTAACCGCTTGAGAGGTCCCCGAAACAAAAGTCCAAAGAGGAAAGCAGCCCGCTAAGCGCTCGAGTTCATAAGGCTCTGACGGCTAGCGATTATCGTCTCGAAATACTGTCAGTGCTGATTTTTGACGGGAAGGCGCGCCAGCGACAGGCTGGCCTAATCTACCCACACGATGGTTTCCCTTGGTTAGAACGATGACTAAACACTGGCTTTGGTAAGACTCTTGTAAGTATTCAAAATTATCAGAAGGCATGGTTAGCTACAAACCGGTAATAAACCACATCGATGCTCTACCAGGCAGGTGCGGCCAATGAAGAAAACACTCTTACTCGCGGCACAGTTTCTTCAAAAAGTAATTAAATTCAGAGTCTGAATTACCTGGTCTTAACGCCCCGTCCATTTTGGTTTGCGCTTTTCAATAAACGCAGTCTTTGCCTCTTTTCCGTCTTGACTGTCAAAGGTGGCGGAAAGAGCTCGCAATGCAGCATCCGGAACTTGTGCGAAGGGCATATCTTCCATTTGATACATTAGATCGCGTGTCCGTTTTAGTGCTAAGGGCGACATCTGGCAGAGTTTAAGGGCTAATTTTTCGGTTGCGCTAGAGAGCTTATTACGGGGTACAATTTTTGTAATCAATCCAAGTTGGTAGGCTTCTTGTGCTGATATTGCTTCGCCAGTGAAGATTAGCTCCGCAGCTCGCATTCGACCTATTAGCCGTTGTAAAAACCATACATGCATTCCCGGCGGGCCGGCTAGATTAGGTACGCCGGGGTACCCAAAGTTGGCATCGTCCGCTGCGATAATCATGTCACATGCGAAGGCTAGTGTGCAGGCGCCCTCCCTAGCGTATCCATGGACCTCCGCTATGACTGGAATTGAGAGCCCGCGAACTATATTCAGCGTCTCGACATAAAAAAGACGAAGAAACCGCTCCATGTCCGTGCTTTCGAATTGCATTAAATATTTCAGATCTACGCCGGCGGAAAGTCCTCTTCCAGCACCGCTGAGAATAAGAACACGTGCAGTCTCATCATCATTCACTGCGCGCAGCGCTGAGTGATATTCAAGAGTAGACTCTTCGTTAATAAGGTTTAGCGGCGGATTATCTAGCTCTATTCTTGCTATTCCTGATTCGACTGAGTAGTTAAGAGTAGTATATTTCTTTACGGGCACTCGCATGCTCCTAGTGGATGATGAGTGGCGACGTATTAGCTAGTTAAATTGTCAACACTAAACGTATCATTGGAATATATTTGAAAGGAACTTTCCAGCGGCGTAGGCCGCATTAATCGCTTTTGCTTCTATAGGGCCTCTTCTTTTTTCAAGATATTCTTCATAGCTATTTATGTAACCAGGGTTTCCCGGTGCAACAATAAGTTTTTGCACGGCCTCGTGCGCGGGTGTGTGAATATCGCCCATTACGATGCTCTCTCCGCGTATATAGTTGATGGCGATATACTTAAAATAATCAAGGGTTTCAGGTCGCTTCTGTGCATCTTCATAGGCCAGTTGCAACTCGGTTTTGACCTCGGCATCGCCATTTCGATACAGATTAGATATAGCCCAAGCAAAATGCCAAACCGCGTGATTCCAATCTATTGCAGTGAATGCAGTGGATTCGTAGAGCATGTCAATGTTGGAGAAGTACAGTTCAGAAACCTTCTTCGCAATTTCTGGCGAAATCACTTGATCTCGTATGCCCCATATTACTAATTCTGAGGTGGCTGATTTGCGTGCCATCTCAGCCTCAGCCACGCGCAAGGTAGCTTCTAGGTCTATATTTTCTATAACCACGGCTGCCTGATTATTGTAAGCTATGAAAGGCGCTATTGAAGAACAAAATGAGTTTGCACGTCCTGGTGTTGCGAATTTTGCAGGCTCGTATTCGTAGCTCTCTAGTGGATTTGTATAGCACCATTCTTTGTTTATAGAGTCTGCGGGCTCGATAGGACGATAGTGGCGCTGCCAAGAAGTTGTAATGTCCATATATTCTGGCGAATTAACGTCGTAGGTTATTTGATCGATTAAATGGTTGTCGCAAATCAAGCTTAGAGTTTCGTCAGAGTTCAACTGGAAGTCATCTTGATGAAAATCGAAATTAGGCTGAAGTAAAGATGAGGGAAGTGCGGTACGTCCAACAGAAATACTGCTAAAGACTGCGAAGTGCTCTGGCTCAACCATCAGCGATTCAGGTATTGTCAGTACTTGTTGGGCCTTATTACTTATTAAACATTGCTTCAACTGGATATTGGTGTCGCTGGTATTGTAAAGCTCCACCCAGTTAGAACCTTCTGCTGTATCAAATGGCATGATCTCAGTAAAAACCTGTCTCTTATACACATCTCCGAGCCCACGAGACCGAG
>CAJXQP010000156.1 GCA_913058275.1 uncultured Gammaproteobacteria bacterium
TGATGGAAGCGAATGCACACGAACGCTTTAATCAACTCATAGATACCTTTGTGGCAGTCGATACTGTTCAGGCGATGATTCTCTACCGAACTCTTCAGCCCTTATTTCAGCAAGCCTATGCGGAGATTGGGTCTAGAAATGTAAACTTCGATGACACCCTGCGCTCGGCGATTAACGCTGTGTTGCGTTCGCCAAATGTTGAGGGTCCTTATCAGTTGGTTAAGCCTTCAGTTATGTTTCTTTACGCAGACGCCAGCATAGAAAATATGGAAGAAATGCAGAAGCAGTTGATTCGTATTGGCCCGCAAAATACAGAGAAACTAAAAGCTAAGTTGCGACAGTTTGCAGAGCAATTGTAGAAACGAGATTCGTGCTAACAGATTTTATAGGTTAACTAATGCTACAGCTTCCATCCCCGCTCGTTGATGTCAATTGGCTGCACAACAACCTTCACGCTTCACAATTAATTGTTCTCGATGCGTCGGTTCCTCCAGTAGTGCCCGGTTATGAGTCTCTTAACAGCGAAGAGTGCTTCCTAGCCATTTCTGGGGCGCGGCGCTTCGACTACGATAAGAAGATATGTAAACAGGATTCTTCTCTGCCTCATATGATGCCAGGCGCAGATCTGTTTACCGAAGAGGTGCGCAAACTCGATATAAATAGTGACAGTGTAATCGTGATCTATGACGACGTGGGGCTGTATTCGAGCCCGCGCGCCTGGTGGATGCTTCGCGCCATGGGACATCAGCATGTTGCCGTTCTGGATGGTGGCTTACGCGCATGGATTGCTGCCGGCTTTGCCACCGTCGATAGCTTGCAGCTTGACCCTGACGCTGGAAATTTTGAGGCGAACTACGAAGAAGATTCATTCTGCGACTTCAGCGTCGTACTCTCCTCGATAGATGATTCGAGCTGCGCGATTCTCGATGCGCGTTCCAGCGGCAGATTTCATGGCACAGCTCCGGAGCCAAGAGCAGGCATTCGCGGTGGCCATATGCCCAATGCGCGAAACTTACCCTTTCCCAAATTATTGAACGAGGGATCGATGAAACCCGTTGCCGAGCTCCAAGAAATATTCAATGAATTCATCACCAACGACGAGAGGATAATCACTAGCTGTGGCTCGGGTCTCACCGCCTGCATCCTCACCTTTGCGGCCTACCTCGCAGGTCACCGCAATTTATCTGTCTACGATGGCTCGTGGATCGAGTGGGGAGCGCCTTCGAAACTCCCCGTTGTGACCGATTGACAGCTGTTAACACTGCTCGCCTTGCGCAAGCTATTTTGTACAAGGGGCCACGTTTTCAATATAATCCCTATCACTCTAATGCGCTGGATTTACGTTCCAGTCAGCTATAAGGATGATCATGAATAATACCGCCGATGGCGTAGTTGTCGCCGCTCTCTATCGCTTTGCGAAATTCCCAGACTACGAGTCCTTCCGCGAACCCCTGCATGAAATTATGCTTGCTGCAGAAGTGCGCGGAACTTTGTTGCTCGCTGCCGAAGGAATAAATGGCACTATCGCTGGAAGTAGGATTGGCATCGATGCCGTACTTGCCTGGTTGGCGAAGGATCCTAGGTTTGCAGGCATACAGGCCAAAGAATCCTATGTTGACGAGAATCCTTTCTATCGGACCAAGGTGAAATTGAAGAAAGAGATAGTAACCATGGGTGTTGAGGACATAAACCCGACCCATATAGTGGGCACTTATGTAGATGCTAAGGACTGGAATGCTTTGATAGCAGATCCCGAAGTTCTTCTGCTCGATACCCGGAATCAATACGAGGTTGAGATCGGTACCTTCGAGAACGCCGTAAATCCGCAGACGGATTCCTTTAGAGAATTCCCCGAATACGTGAAGAACAATCTCGACCCAAAAGTACACAAGAAAGTCGCGATGTTTTGTACCGGTGGAATACGCTGCGAGAAATCTACGGCCTACCTCAAACAACATGGCTTCGAGGATGTGTTTCACCTAAAGGGCGGGATATTGAAATATCTGGAGGAGCAGCCTGAGACCGATACCAAGTGGCAAGGTGAGTGTTTCGTTTTCGATAATCGCGTGACGGTAAACCACAACTTGGAGAAGGGAAACTATGATCAATGCCATGCCTGCCGCCGACCGATCCTTGAGAAAGATAAGGACAGCGAGTTCTATCTCAAGGGTGTGAGTTGCCACCACTGTTACGACAAGCACAGCAAGGAACAGGTAAAGCGCTACGCGGAACGCGAACGCCAGATGCAGCTCGCCGCTCACCGCGGAGAAGCCCATATAGGAGCCCCCATGGAATCGACGATAGAGCGGGGCAGGCAGGAAAAGCTGCGCTTTAAACAGGAGCAGAGGATGCAGGAGAAGGAGAAGTGATAGTTGCCTTAAGGAATCAATAAGCCGCGCGATTGGTCCAACATCGCTGCGTTCCAGCTTTTTGGGGTATAGTCTTTAGTTAATATTGTGTGGCTCTATGCTGGTGAGAGTCAGCTAGCTGAAAAATAACAAAAGGCGACTACTATGAGTGTCAATTCAGTCCATAAAGCTCCCCGTATTTTTCCTATCATCCTTTTGCTCTTTGCCGTTCCCATGATATTAGGTGGCGTGCAGCTGATTATTCTGGGTGGCTCATTCTACTATCTGTTATCTGGATTCTTGCTTGCGTCCTGTGCTGGACGGTTATGGAAGCAAGATCCGGTAGCGTCCATGATTTATGGCGCGCTCATGATTTTCACTGTGTTGTGGTCACTAAATGAATCCGGCACAAATCACTGGGCGTTGCTGCCCAGAATACTGCCCTTCGCCGTACTTGGATTATGGTTTCTAACTCCCTGGCTGCGTCGCTCCCTACATCAAGGTAATCCGCCACCGCTGCTCGCTGCCAAATACCCGCTCTATGTAACCGCGATTGCATTAGCGCTAACCGCCTATGTGGCCATAGACGGTGCAGGTTATGAAGTTAATCCACTGACCGAGCGCTCAGGTGTTAATACCGTAAACACGGCAACCGATTGGCCGAGCTATGGCAACACCCTCAGTGGCAGTCGGTACTCGCCTATCGATCAGATAAATAGAGAAAACGTAGGTAGCTTAGAGGTAGCTTGGACCTATCGAACCAATGCAGGTGGTTCCTTTAAGGCAACACCTTTACAGATCGGTGAATTACTTTATGTCTGTGCTGCAGGCAATAGAGTAATCGCATTGGATGCCGATAGCGGCGAGCTGCGCTGGCAGTTCGATCCGCTTATTGACCCAGAGCATCTAGAATTTCTGCGCTATTTCACAACAGGTTGCCGTGGGGTTTCCTATTTCGAAGCACCTGAGGACTACCAGGGTGAATGCCAGCAGCGAATACTGACGGCAACTACTGATGCACGACTGATTGCAATCGATGCGCTAAGCGGAGCTCGATGTTCTCAGTTCGGCGAACAGGGTGAGGTGGACCTAACAACTAGTATGGGTAACGACCCGCGCATATTCAACTTTCAAACTTCACCTCCTGGTATCGTGCGCGGCAATGCTGTAGTTGGGGGGTGGGTTTTCGACAACCAAAGTGTGGGCGAGCCATCGGGTGTCGTTCGTGCATTTGATGCGCTCTCTGGAGAATTTTCCTGGGCCTGGGACATGGGTAGGCCGGGTGTGAATACTCAGCCGTTAAGGGGGGAGGTTTACACCCGAGGCACGCCGAATGTTTGGAGTCTGTTTAGCGTCGATGAAGAGCTAGGTTTGATCTATGCGCCAACGGGCAATGAGACACCAGATTATTTCGGCGGACAGCGCATGGAATCCAGTGAGCAGTATGCGAGCTCCATAGTGGCTATCGATGGCGAGACGGGATCGGTGCGCTGGTCATACCAGACAACCCACCATGACTTATGGGACTACGATGTACCGTCGCAACCCGTATTGATAGATCTGCCCGGTAAGGATGGTGAGAAGATCCCGGCGGTTCTGGTGCCAACTAAACGTGCGGAAGTGTTCGTGCTGAATAGAGTGACAGGCGAACCCATTTTCGATATTCAAGAGTTGCCAGTGCCACAGGAAGGGGGAGTGCCTGAAGACTATGTTGCGGCAACCCAACCTTTCGCGGTCGATCTGCCGAATTTCCGGCCAGAGCTGTCAGAGGCAAAGATGTGGGGTGTTACCCCGGTAGATCAACTTTGGTGTCGCATCGAATTTAAGAAGATGCGCTATGAGGGGCACTTCACGGTACCCGGCGCCGATACGATCTTTCAATTTCCAGGCAACGCTGGTGGTCACAACTGGGGCTCAGTCAGCATCGATCAAGTGAACAACATCATGGTGGTCAATCCATTGGTCTTGGGTAATCAGCTGACGCTGATTCCCAGAGACGAATTGCCGGAAGGTCAACAAGGCAACCAACTCGGCACGCCGTATTCCCACAGAACAGTTCGTTTCATGTCACCTTTAGGAATTCCCTGTAACCAGCCGCCCTTTGGTGTTCTCGCCGCCATCGATCTCGAGACGAAGCAATTGCTTTGGGAGCGACCTATAGGCACAGCGAAGGAGAGTGGACCGTTCGGCATAAAGACGCGACTGCCAATCACCGTGGGCACACCGCAGAGCGCAGGCACGATAACGACGGCGGGCGGTCTGATTTTTAGCGCGGGCAGTTTCGACAATACAATTCGTGCTACAAATATAAGTGACGGAAAGCGGCTATGGAGTGCTGAACTACCTTTCACGGCGCACGCGACTCCCATGAGTTACCTGTCTCCGGCAGGAGAGCAGACCGTAGTAATTACCGTGCCGGTTTTTAATTCAACCAGCGGCTCGGGCTTTAGGGCGCTTCCCGCTGATGAAGAAGATCCAGAGGGCGGATACATCATTGCCTATCGCCTGCCACAATGAGGAAGTGAAAATGTTGAGCTGTAGAAGAATTTCAATAATCTCGTCGTCAATGTTCATGTTTCTATTTAGCACGAGCTTGCTTGCTCAGGAATTTGATCTCTATGCGCTTTCAAGTTGGGTGGCGATCGATGCGCCTACCGGCCATGAGCACTTAGCAATCGAGCAGATTCAGAGTGAATACGCAGGCTGGGAGCGCGACTCATATGGCAATTTAGCGAAGATGGTAGGCCGCGGAGAGCCACGACGTGTAGTTGCTTGCGCGCTAGATTCTTATAGCTATGCGGTGAGTCAGATTACCGAAGCAGGCTATCTTCGATTGCACAGGATCGGAAGTGGGTCAAGTCACCCACTTTGGGATCAGGCTCACGAAGGTCAGCAGCTGCGTATCCTGACGCGTAGCGGACCTGTGGTTGGTGTAACCGCGGTAGCGAACGGGCATTTCGCAGCTCAGCATAGAAATGAGACTGCAATCATTACTCAGAACGATCTCTGGCTGGACGTGGGTGCCGAGTCTGCCGCGGATGTAGCCGACATGGGAATCGCTCTGCTAGATCCAGCTTTGCGTCATGTTCCTGCATGGTCTTACTCAAACGAGGTGGCTGGACCTAGAGTAGGGGCAAGAGTGGGCTGTGCCGCTCTATTTGCCGCCGCCGAGGCGGGTGTCAATGGTGCGGCCGGCAGTACAAAATACCTAATGAGCGTGCAGCAGGTGTTCGGTTGGATAGGCCTAGGCGCTGGGGTCAGCCGCGATGTTACCCCTGACGAAGTTATCGTACTTGGAACTGGGTCGACTGACTTTGATAGTCGGATTGTAGATGGCCTTGGAGCACGAGCCGATGTCGTGTTGACCGGCAGTGGCATCGCTGCGATACGACTCATCACGCCCGCTGTGACAGATGCTGATGCGCTGATGGAAAGAATGAGTCTTGCTAGCGCTAATCAAGTACTCGACGCCATGGTGGCGGCCATCAACCCAGATGCGCACAGGCCTGCTTGGCTTGCCGCATCAGAACAGGCAGCTGTGTTAAATAACGCACCTTCTCGCTGGGGCGCTAGCGAAAATCCCGAGCGCTTGATCGAGATCGAGGGATTGCTCGATCAGGTGACCGAGCAATCAGCGGTCCCCGGCCACGAAGGTCCCATCAGAAACGCCATCTTTAACGCAATGCCCCAATGGGCCAAGGAATTAGCGCAGATAGATGAGATGGGCAATATGTGGGTTGAGGTTGGCCCGGCCGGTCAGGCCACCGTGTTCTTAGCACATATGGACGAGGTAGGTTACGAGATCGAAAGTATTGATAGGAATGGAGTGGTCAACCTGACCCGTTTGGGCGGTGTGGTCGAAACCGCTTGGGAAGGTCAGCCGGCTCTGTTGCAACTAGATCCCTTTATCAACAAGGAGTCACAAGCACAGGCTCCCTCGTTGCGCGGAGTTTTTAATACCCGCAGAGCACCCCAGCAGAAGCGGCCCGATGCAGTGACGGCCTGGTTCGGTATGAATAAAAGGCAATTGGAAGCGGCCAGTGTTCGCGTAGGAATGGGTGTTACCGGTTATAAGGAAGGGCATAGGATGGGTGCCTTTCGTTACTCTTCGAGATCCTTGGATGACCGTGTAGGCACAACGTCTCTGTTGTTTGCTCTGCGCCAGATAGATCCCGGTGCGTTGCAAAACAGAGTCGTTTTCACATGGACCGTTCGAGAAGAGGGCGGGCTGCGCGGAGCGGCGGCGATGGCCCAGCGACTGGGTAGTAGAACTCGGCGAGCTTATAGCATCGACACTTTTGTCTCCTCAGACACACCCTTGGAATCATCCCATTTCGCCTTCGTGCCTCTTGGCACTGGGCCGGTGTTGCGCTCGATTGAAAACGCGAGCATGGCAACCCCTTATGAATTCGATCGTAATCGGGGCATCGCCGAAGCCGCTGGCATCGATGCGCAGATCGGGCTCACACAAGGCGGCACCGACGGCACGACGTTCACTATCTATGGTGCGCCAAATGCGGGATTATCATGGCCTGGCAGATACAGTCATTCTCCTGCAGAAATCGCAGACTGTCTCTTATACACATCTCCGAGCCCACGAGACCGAGGCTGATCTCGTA
>CAJXQP010000157.1 GCA_913058275.1 uncultured Gammaproteobacteria bacterium
ATGTGTATAAGAGACAGGCCATTCCTGCCGACGGAGCTAATCAGGCGGTTAATTTCATAATTCATAGATTCGGCAGAGGAGACAGGAGGTGACAGCAGTAGGGCGGCTACAGTACCGCACAGAACGAATACTGACATTGCAGAAACAGACGGTAAGCTCAGACTCAATTTCATAAATTCATTCCTGTGAAGCTACCGCTCCAAGTGTTGTAGTTGTTAGCTTGAAGCTTAGTGCCGCAAATAACATAACCAGCTGTGCCCCGCCGGTTTCTTTTGACCTGATTGGTCTGTGTTGGCTCATGTTGTTTGATTCTAATACGTATTGGTCTGCTTTGTCCCTAATGCTGGTTTATTTGTATTTCCCTTTTGCCCATAAAAAAGGCCCCGATAAAGTGCTTTATCGGGGCCTTGATAAGCAAGAGTTCAGCTTATTTCTTGGCTTTCGCTTCCTGTCTTTCTTTTTCAGCTTCAACAACGGCGTCAGAGACTGACCTTGGGCATTGCTGGTAATGAGAGAACTCCATAGAGAATTGGCCGCGACCTGAGGTCATGGTTCGCAGGCTGCCAATGTAGCCAAACATTTCTGAAAGAGGTACGTCGGCCTTAATACGAACACCTGTGACTCCAGTGTCCTGATCTTTAATCATGCCGCGGCGACGATTTAAATCGCCAATTACATCGCCCACGTGATCATCTGGCGTAAATACATCTACTTTCATGATCGGCTCGATTAACTCGGGTCCGGCTTTAGGCATTGTCTGACGATAAGCGCCTCTTGCTGCAAGCTCAAAAGCTACTGCTGATGAATCCACTGCGTGAAAGCCACCGTCAAAAAGCTCGATTTCAATATCCAGCACTGGAAAGCCCGCTATTGGGCCGTGCTCCATCATGCCTTTGAAGCCTTTCTCAATAGCTGGGAAGAATTCTTTCGGTACGTTTCCGCCCACAACAGAGGAGCTAAACACATAACCGGTTCCTGGTTCACCGGGCTTAATACGGAAATCGATCTTACCGAATTGACCGGAACCACCTGACTGCTTTTTGTGTGTGTAGCTGTCTTCAATTTCCTGGGTAATTGTTTCACGATAGGCTACCTGAGGTGCGCCTACTTCCAGCTCAACACCGTAGGTGCGATTCAAAATATCGACCTTAATATCAAGGTGTAGCTCGCCCATTCCTTTGAGTATGGTTTCGCCGGAATCTTCGTCTGTCTCAACTCGAAAAGAAGGATCTTCCGCTATCATTTTGCCAATTGCAACGCCCAATTTGTCAACACTGCTCTTGTCTTTTGGTGATACCGCAATTGATATAACCGGGTCTGGGAAAATCATGGGTTCCAGCGTACAGGGGTCATCTTTACTGCACAAAGTGTGGCCTGTTTGCACATTTTTCATACCAACTATAGAAAAAATGTCACCGGCTTGGGCTCTATCAATTTCATTACGGTCATCGGCATGCATTTCTACCATACGACCAATGCGCTCGGTTTTACCTGTATATGAATTTAGTATGGTATCGCCTTTGTTTAGCACGCCGGAATACACCCTAACAAAAGTTAGAGCGCCAAAGCGGTCTTCCATGATTTTGAACGCCAATGCGCGAAAGGGTTCAGTCTCAGCAACCACGGCGAATTTACCATTGGGTTCGCCTTCCTCATCGGTCAAAGGCTGAGCCTTAACTTCAGTTGGATTGGGCAGGTAATCAACAACTGCATCCAATATCAATTGAATACCTTTGTCTTTGAACGCAGAACCACAATAAGTAGGGAAGAAGTCTAGGGCGATTGTGCCCTTGCGGATGCAGCGCTTAATGTCATCTATCGACGGCTCTGCGCCGTCTAGATAGGCTTCCATCAAGTCATCATCTTGATCGAGAGCCTTTTCAATCAATATTTCACGGTATTCCTCTACCAGATCAACCATGTCTTCCGGTACATCGCCAATTTCGAATTTCTCAGGGTTGCCCGGATCAGGCCAAATATGTGATTTGCGTGTGAGAAGATCAACTATACCAATGAAGTCGTCTTCAGTACCGATGGGTAACACCATGACCAAAGGATTTGCGCCGAGAATGTTTTCGACCTGACCAACAACTTTGAGGAAGTCTGCGCCTACGCGGTCTAGCTTATTAACGAAGATAATGCGCGATACTTCGGAGTCATTGGCATAGCGCCAGTTAGTCTCTGACTGGGGCTCAACACCGCCCGAGCCACAAAAAACGCCAACGCCGCCATCCAGCACTTTAAGCGAGCGATACACCTCCACAGTGAAATCAACGTGACCTGGGGTATCAATAATATTGAAACGGTGATCTTTCCAGAAACAGGTGGTCGCCGCAGACTGAATAGTGATTCCGCGCTCTCTCTCCTGATCCATGAAATCCGTTGTTGCTGCGCCATCATGGACTTCCCCAACCTTATGAATTTTGCCGGTTAGCTTAAGAATGCGCTCTGTGGTCGTGGTTTTGCCGGCATCAACGTGGGCGAAAATACCTATGTTTCTATATAGTGCTAAATCAGTCATTGTGCGGCTCAAAGTTAGTTAATAAGTTGGGTAGAAAAACGGTGCCGTATGATACTAGGGTTTCTTAGTTAAACGCGAGTGATAATGAAGGAAAGATCAACGTAATATCCTGAAATGACTCAAAATATTGTTCCAACCATGAGAAACAAGTGGGGACGCTACTAAATCAGCAAGAAAACGATCTTCAGCTGTTAACTCGTCACCCGCTAATAGCCAGATTTAGGGAGATCGCACACACCGTCTATTAATAATAGGCTCGAGAGTTTAACGGTGGGTGCTGTTCGATTTGATTGTTATGTGTCTCCCGCACTGACTTTCAGCGCCATACCAACAGATCTAGGAGTTGTTAATTCAAAACCATATTTCGAGTAGAGTGCAGGAGAATGATCATCGGCTATTAACGAAACAATCGCTTCGCTTTAACAATCTACAACGGTAAGGGCGCAAGGATCGCCAGTCCTTGCTTAGTTCCCAGTTGAAGGAGGTTCTAGAAAAACAGATTAAATTCGGTATAGATATTCAGTGCAAGGATAATAAGAGGGGCGTGGGTTGCTCTTTGCCACCTGGATTAAGTCGAAAGTATCCAAATGCTTTCAAGTCAGATGCCTGGGCGTATATCTTTCCATCTAGTAAGCTTTGTCACCACCCGTTAACTAGTGAAATATGTCGTCATCATTTACACCCAACTGTTGTTCGAAAATTCCTTAGTATTGCTGTTGATTCAGCGGGATTGAAAAGCAAGCGCGTGACGGCTCATACATTTAGGCATTCATTTGCTACTCACTTGTTAACTAAGGGAGCAGACCTTCGAACGGTACAAGAGCTGCTGGGGCACAACGATGTCGCAACAACTCAGATCTATACCCATGTCCTAGGCAGGCACTATGCGGGTACTAACAGTCCGTTGGATAAAATGTAGTTCTTTCCAGTGGATATTTCGGAGAAGGAAAGGTCAGATTGCATAGGGGCTGTATTAACCGCCTGCTAACTTCACGTTCTTAAACTGTTTATCCAATTCTTGTTTAATTTGATCGCGGTGGTCGCCCTGAACCTCGATCACCCTATTTTTGACAGTGCCGCCGGAGCCACACAGAGCTTTTAGTTTTTTAGCGAGGGTTTTGAGTTCTGCTTCATTGAGCTCTAAGCCAGTTACTAGAGTAACCCCTTTACCCTTGCGCCCTTTGGACTCTCTGCTGATGCGGATTGGCGGTTCGACGACCTGTCTGGGGTTGCCGTTGTCTTGGACAAGGCGGCATTTGCATTTGCGCAGGGGCCTGTGGCAGCCAGGGCAGGTGGAGGATTCGGAGCTATAGACTAGGCGGGAGTTACTCATGGTGATAAGCGGCTAGTCGCTTTGTGCTAAGTCTTGTAAAGCGGTGGTAGTGAATATTGGTCTTCTTGCTGCTGTTTCTTTTGCACGCGTAGTTTGCTCTTTCTTAGCTGCGAGATTAGCTGTAGTAAGTCTTTGGCATCGAATGTGCTGCTGATCCTTTGGTTGTCATTAATTTGGAATAGGGCAGTTTGAATATTGCGTGCGTGTTCGTGCAGGGCGGGGGATTCATTCTGCTGCAGGATGTCTTCCATGCTGATTACGCTGCGGCTATCGATGTGGTGGTCACACCATGTTATGAGCGTTTGTCGTATTGCCGTGAGGTCATTGCTGCTGCAGGCACCCACGAGTTGCTTGTAGGCTACGCGTTCGTTGTTGTCTGGGCTGTAGTTCGCTGCTATCTGCGCCTTTAGGCGTTGCAGATATTCTCTAATCTCACGCTTGTTGTCCGTGATTACGAGATTGTAGATACTGAACATCACGATGATGAACGCAGCGGCGATCGTATAGTTAAGCCATGCGGCCTTTACTTCGATGAATTCTGCCTCTACCTGTTCATCTATCATGTCCTGATCTACTAGCGGTAGTTGAGAGAGCAGCTCCTCTAGGTTCTCGGAACTGGCCACGGTCTGTTCGGCGGGGATCTCGCCGGTGACAGTCGCAATCACCAATCTAGTTGCGGGAATGATAGTTGCCTCAAGCTGGTTGGTATCTATGTTCCACCAAGGGATTGATATCTCAGGAATTACCACGTTGCCGCTTGCGATAGGTACTATGGAGGTGGTTTCTATTCGGGTGCCAACGATAGCGCCTTCTACAAAGGTGCGTTCGATCTCTGCTGGGTCTGGGTATAGGTTTAAGCCTTCGATCTCTGTCGGGCCAAATGGTGGCAGTACGGCGCCGTCTAGACCGTCTGCGGTCATGGTCACTGTGCGTACAACGCTGTCGCCAACTTTCAGGCTGTTGATGTCTGTGCTCCAGCTTTCCTCGAGTGTGAGGTTTGACACCGGTAGCCAGAAATCGTCGCGCTGCACTGTTGTTGGGCGTTCCAACACATCAATTGTTATACCTTCGATGAAGGCGGTAACGCGACGGGTGTTGAGGTTTCTAAATACAAAGTTACTAGAGCCATCTGTGACTTCACCGCGGAACAGTATATCGGGGACCTCTAAGGGACCGCTGCGCTGTGGAAAGATGACATAGCGCTTCTCGTAAACGCCATAGCGTTCGCCATCGATGAGCTTCTCGTATTGATTGGGAGAGCCGATCAGCTGGATGACAGAGTCTTCCATCTCAAGCTCTGTAAATTGTGGGTTTCGAATGCCATTGATCGTGTAGTACAGGCGAACCGTAAACAGTAGTTGTTCTTGTACGTAGACAGACTCTTTGTTTGTCTCTATCTCTAGGTATAACTCTTCGTTTGATTGGTTGGAGCGAGGGCCCTCGTTAGTCACTGTGACTTGTATCGGAGCTGTCGTTGTTCCGTTGATGTCGAGCTCAGGAATTATTAACTCGCCTTCTTCGAGAGGGAATAGCGTGACTATGTAATCAGTCCACGCTTCAACTGCGCCATTGACGCTTCTTATCTGGCTAGAGGTTCTAGTGCCCAGCACATCAAATTGACTGGTTAGCGGAGTCAGGTCTAATTGCATGCCTTGGCGCTGTTCGTAGATACGTATGGTGAGTGTTACCGTTTCGCCGCGCGCGATCTCATTGCGATCTAGAGATATCTCGACCTCTTGCGCTTGAGCAGTCGAGAACAGTGTTAGGCCGAGGCAGATAAACAGGAATGCCAGTCTTGACTTAATTCTCACCAGATCTGTCCTCCATTTTGTAGGCTATTCGCCGTGCCATTTAACTGGCGCTGTCGGTATTGGTATCTGAATTTGCGGCGCAGCAGCTCGCCCGGGTCGTCTTCGATTCTTCTTAACCACTGCTCAAGAGATTGCTGCTCTTCGAACTCTTCGTTGGTCGTTTCGCTAGGGGTGTTCTGCTCGCTATTCGACTCTGAACCTTCTTGTTCTTCTGGTGGTTGATTCTGCTGTTCTTGATCTTGCTGGCTTTCATCGCCTTCCTGACTCTCCTGATCTTGCTGCTCACTGCTTTCGGAGTCTTGATCTGATTCGTTCTCGGAATTTTGTTCTGACTCGTTTTCTTGGTCTTCGCCTTCTTGATTCTCGCCGTTCTCAGCTTGTTCTTGCTCTAACAATTGTTCGACAATTGCCTTGTTCTGAAGAGAATCGGCGTGGCCAAGCTCCAAGCTGAGGGCCATGTCGTAGGCAGCTATAGACTCGGCGTAGTTGCCGGACAAGGCGAGGGCATTGCCTCGATTGTAGTGCCCATCGACCGTATCGATGGCACTGAAGGACGCAACGGCGGCCTCATAATTAGCGGCCTTGTAGTTGGCAGCTCCGGCCCAGTCGGTCGCTTCGAATAGTAGTGCGGCGGTAGAGTGTTCTTCGCTCGCGAAGGCTTCAGCGGCCTGTTGGTCCTTTGTCATCCACAGGTCTTTCCATTCGAGCGCTTGTGCCTGTTGGCTTGGTAGCATCATGCCGGAACCGGTAATCAGGACGAGACTGAATAACCAACCGCGGCGGAAGCTCATGGCAGCGATCGGCAGAACCAACAGCAATAACCACGGACCAAATTCGTACCAGACATCGAATTCTTCTTCTACGTCCGACATTTGATCTTCATCTAATAGTTCGAAGTCCGAAAGCAGGAAGGCTAGGTCAGAATCGGCAAGCTGTATATCGTGATAGCGTCCGCTGACGCGATTGGCAAGTGACTGCAAAACGTTTTTGTTCAGAGTAGGGATGATCAATGCCCCTGCTTCATCTGTTAGGAAGTTGCCGTCATTAGTGCGAATTGGTGCGCCTTCCTCGGTGCCAATGCCCATGATCAAAAGTTCATAGTCGTTGTCGGCGAATTGCTCTGTGAGTAGTAGTTCTTCATCGAAGCCGCGGATGCCGTCAGTCATCAACAGGACCTTTCCGCGACTGGCGTCGGTTCCGTCAAGTAGCCCGATGGCCAGTTCGATCGCCTCAACCTGTCTCTTATACACATC
>CAJXQP010000158.1 GCA_913058275.1 uncultured Gammaproteobacteria bacterium
GCCCTGCTACTTGGCGACAGGTCGGGGATCTCGCAGGACTACTGGGGGCTCTTTACAGCGACAGGCAGTAATCATCTGTTTGTCATCTCGGGGCTGCACATAGGTATGATCAGCGGCTTCGCTTTTTGGTTAGCGTTAGTTGTGGGTAAGCTCATTCGTATTGCTAGGCTAGTTCCTGCGCAAAAGTTCGCCGCGATCTTAGCGCTAGCCGCCGCCTTTGTTTATGCACTGCTCGCAGGTTTTAGCTTGCCTACGCAGCGCGCGTTTATCATGATCGCCGTGCTTATCTGCGGTCTCTTTTGGAATGCACGCTATCAAGTTTTTTTCTCGGCTACTGTTAGCGGTGTTTGTTGTTTTGCTAGTAAATCCACTCGCGCTGACCAGTAGCGGTTTCTGGTTGTCATTTATCGCGGTGGCTGCGCTGCTAGCGTTTGCCGGTTCTTTTGAGGCCCGTGTAAGTGTCAAGCAAATAGAGACCCCAGCTGGTGAACGATTGAAAGGGGCAGCAAGGCTTTTCGTTCGCCCGCAACTCATCGTTTTCATCGCGCTGGGGGTGCCGTTAGTTTTCTTCACACAACAACTCTCGCTGCTTGCTCCGCTGATTAATATTGTCGCCATTCCTGTTGTCGGTTTCTTGATTGTGCCGATCTGTTTTGCATCCTTGCTTGTTAGCTTCGTACATGAGCGCTCTGCGATGCAGTTGTTCACTATCGCTGATGGCGCTATTGCATTGCTCATTGATTTTATGGAGTTCCTGGTTGGGTTGGGGGCGGTACTCATCAGCGGCAGGTGGCGCAGCCTAACAATTGGAATGTGTTGGCTCTGTTCCTCGCTGTTCTATTATTGCTGCTGCCTAAGGGAGTATGCCGAAGAGGTCTCGTCATTCCACTGATGCTCTGCGTGTTGCCGATACCCGAGCGGTTAAAATTCTCGACGTGCGAGAACAGCATCCTAAGATTGCATGTCGTCGACGTGGGGCAGGGCCTCGCCGTCATTGTTCAGACGCGCCATTACGCGCTTCTTTATGACACGGGCGCTAACCTCAGTCCTGATTTCAACATCGGATCCGCTGTCGTTGTGCCTACACTTCGATCGCTTGGACTACGCGAGCTCGATGTTGTCGTAGTTAGTCATGGCGATAATGATCATGCTGGAGGCTTGCTCGGTGTTGAGCCGAATATCAGAATACGAAAATTGATAAGTAACGGGAAGGGTTTGAATACGAAGCTGACCACCGAGCTCTGTGCCGATAGCGATGATTGGAATTGGGATGGCGTCGAATTTCGATTTCTACAGAGCTCTCTAGACTATTCCTCGGAGAACGATAATTCCTGCGTTTTGCAAATTCGCTCGAGCCGAGGGAGCGTCTTACTGCCTGGAGATATCGAAACGCAGGCGGAGGCACAACTCGCGATAAGCTATGCAGGGGAGCTTGCGAGTGATGTGTTGCTTGCCCCACATCATGGAAGTAGAAGCTCGTCGAGCTATGCCTTTCTAAAACGGGTCGACCCTGACTTTGTGGTGTTCTCTGCTGGCTACCGCAATAGCTTTGGGCACCCTCACGATCGGGTGGTCACACGCTACTGCGAATTCGCTAGCAAGACGCTTAATACAGCGGAGGCCGGGATGATTAGCTTCGAATTTAGCGAGGGATTTAGCGACACAGGAGTGCCGGAGAACCAAATTATCCACATTCGCGAATACCGAAAACTAAATTCTCGCTATTGGCATTAATTAGACTAGTGATTGATGCCGATAAGTCTACTACCCAGTACTGGCCGTCTGCGTAGGCCGTGTACTGGTGGATATGGTAGAGTTATCAATCGGTTTTTTGGAGGCAACACGTGGTAGAAATAATTCGGGCTGGCGGCTGGCTGATGTTGCCTATTATGCTTTGTTCCATCGTTGCAATAGCTATCGTTATTGAGCGATTCTGGAGTCTGAGTGCTTCCCGCATCACGCCTAAGTACGTTCTCGCACAAGTATGGACTTGGTTAAAAAACAATCAATTGGACTCCAGCAAGCTACGCGAACTGCGAATGTCATCACCGCTCGGTCAGATTCTGGCAGCAGGGCTGCTTAGCTCCAAGTACGGCAGAGCAGCGATGATCGAGAGTGTCGAGCAGGCTGCCGCCCAAGTTATTCATGACATGGAGCGTTATCTAAATACCTTAGGCACGATAGCCGCTATCACGCCATTGTTGGGCCTTTTGGGTACGGTTGTTGGTATGATTCGCGTGTTCAGCGAGATCATGCTGCAGGGCACCGGCAATGCGAATGCACTCGCTGGCGGCATCTCCGAAGCATTGATTTCGACTGCAGCGGGACTCACCGTCGCGATACCTACTTATATGACACACCGCCACTTCACGCGGAAAGTCGAATCCCTCGTACTGACGCTAGAGCAGGAATCGATCAAGCTAGTCGATGCTTTGCACAGTGACCGTAAAGTCGAAGTGAAATAGGATAGTTAGAGAAGAGCTAGAAAAAAGCAAGAGAGAGATCACAGCAACTTGAAATTCAAACGAGCCAACCGCGAAGAACTCGCCATCAATATGACACCACTCATAGACGTGGTGTTTCTTCTGCTTATCTTCTTTATGGTAACCACGACATTTAGCCGCGAGACTCGGCTGCTTGTGAACCTGCCTGAGGCGAACGCCGAGGCTGCACAGAGCAATCCTGCACAGATTGAGATTCTAGTGGCCAGAGACGGCAGCTTTTCGATCAATGGTAGAGGACTGGTCAATTCCAGAATCGAAACGCTAGCGCAGGGTTTGGAGATAGAATCAGGCGGTGACCACAGCTTGCCAATTCTACTGATCGCCGATGCCGAGGCTACCCATCAATCGGTCGTGACTGCGATGGATGGCATTGGTCAATCCGGATTTACACGACTCAACATAGCCACGCAGCGCCCACAAGATCTTGAACAATCAGAATCTACCCCAACAGACTGACTATGAGCGATACGGATCGAAAAATAGGTAAGCAAGAGAGTTGGCGCCTGTACTGGCGACTATTCAGCTATGTGCGTCCGCATCGCCTGTTGTTTGCCACGGCCATGCTCGGCTATATCATCTTCGCGCTTACCGCGCCCGCTGCCACTTGGTGGCTGGGCTGGACTGTCGATGCGATTACTGCCGGCGACTACGAGGAGCTGCGGGTATTGAGCCCGTTAGCCTTCATTGGCTTGGCTGCCATTCGCGGTCTGGGTGGCTTTATGGGTAGCTACTATCTAGCTGGCATCTCGAATCATCTAGTACACAAGCTACGCTGCGAACTGATCGACCGGTTAATTCGCTTGCCGGCAAGCTACTTCGACAAGAATTCCTCGGGGCGACTCGTTTCTAAATTAACTTACGACGTTTTGCAGATTACCGGTGCGGCCAGTAATGCCGTCGCGGTAGTAGTGCGCGAAGGCTTCACCGTAGTAGGCCTACTGGCCTACCTGATGTACATGGACTGGAAGCTTAGTCTTACCTTTCTGATCATCGCGCCGGTAGTCGGTAAGGTTGTCTCTATAGCGTCTAAGAAATTCCGCCGCTATAGCACGCAGATACAAGATTCCATGGGCGATGTGACGCAGATTACTACTGAGACGATTAAGGGCCATCGCGTAGTCCGCACGTTCAATGCAGAAGGCCATGTGAGCAAGAGGTTGTCTGCTGCAAGTGAGAAGAATCGCGTACAGAATATGAAGATGGTGCTTACACGCAGTGCGAGCACACCGCTGATTCAACTGATAGTTAGCACAGCGATAGCGACATTAGTCTGGTTCGCTATGTCACCCGAATTTTTCGCCAACAATACGCCAGGCGACTTCGTGGCGTTTCTAAGCGCGGCCGGCTTGCTGGCTAAACCTATTCGCCAACTCACGCAGATCAACGCGGTGATTCAGCGAGGGCTTTCAGCCTCGGCGAGTATCTTCGAATTGTTAGATGAAGAAATGGAAAAAGACTCAGGCACTCAGGTATTGGATAGGGCGCAGGGGCGTGTCGAATTCAGCAATGTGAGTTTCGCGTATAAAGATGGAGCCCAGACACTGGCTGATATTAGTTTCGTTGCGCAGCCGGGACAAACTATCGCGCTGGTCGGAAAGTCTGGCAGCGGCAAGTCCAGCCTCGTGAGTCTCATTACGCGATTCTATGACTTTCAGCACGGCGAGATCACGCTAGATGACGTGCCTTTGAAAGATTTGAAGCTGGAAAGTCTGCGTGAAAATATTTCTCTAGTCTCTCAGCAGGTCGTGCTATTCAATGGCACTGTAGAAGAGAACATCGCTTATGGAGAGGATGTGATCGATCATGAGAAGGCGACTAAGGCGGCGCACGATGCGCATGCTATGGAGTTCATAGAGCAGTTAGAGCAGGGCATGGACACGCCGGTAGGTGATGATGCCGCGTTGTTGTCCGGTGGTCAGCGCCAGCGCATTGCGATTGCTCGCGCGCTGTTGAAGGACGCGCCTATTTTGATCTTCGACGAGGCGACCTCGGCGCTGGATTCAGAGTCAGAGATGCGTATTCAGGAAGCGTTGGATATCCTACGTAAAGGAAGGACTACATTTGTTATTGCTCATCGGTTGTCGACAATCGAGAACGCTGACTTGATATTAGTCATGGAGCAGGGAAAAATTATCGAGTCTGGCACGCATAAGGAATTACTAGCCAAGAAGGCGAACTACTCAAGACTTCACGCGAAACAGTTCTCGGAGAGTGCTTCGGCGGCAACTGAATGAGTTTTCTAGAAAGGGCATGGCATGAAAGAGCAGGTTGGCTGATATTGTTATGGCCAGTTTCCGTATTGTTTCAAGCGTTGACGGCAATTCGCAGGGCAGCTCAGCAATCGAAGCAACGACCAGCCTATCTAACAGCCCCTCTCATTGTCATCGGGAATATCTCTCTCGGTGGTACTGGCAAGACACCCTTGCTGATCACACTCTCTCAAGAATTACAGAAGCAAGGCTTCAAGCCCGGCATCATCAGTCGTGGCTACGGTGGGGATGCCCCGAGCTATCCTTTCGCAGTCAATAGTGACAGCGATGTTAGCCAGTCCGGTGACGAGGCATTTCTTATAGCTGAAAAGACCGGCTGTCCCGTATATGTTGATCCGGATCGCAGTGCGGCGTTGCAGGCTCTGCTGCTTCATGAAGACGTGGATGTGGTGTTGAGCGACGACGGCCTCCAGCACTACAACTTGTATCGTGACTTGGAGATTGTAGTCGTAGACGGTCAGCGACTGTTCTCTAATGGATTCTGCTTGCCTGCTGGTCCGCTTAGGGAATCAATGAATCGCCTGAAAGAGGCTCAACATATCGTCGTAAATGGCGAACCTGCAAGAGAAATTTTACAACTGGCGGGCGCGATCAAGATGCAATTGGAGCCCCGCTCGCTTGTCAATATGGTTAGCGGAGAAAAGCGACCATTCGCAGGCGCTCCCTTTAATATGGGTAACAGGCTGCAGGCAGTTTCCGCGCTTGGCAATCCGCAGCGCTTCTACGCGTTATTGGAGCGCTTGCCGTATCAGGTAGAGATGTTTAGCTTTCCCGACCATCACCGCTTCACTGCCGACGATTTCGAGCAGGAGGGCATTGATATGCATCAACCTGTCGTAATGACAGAGAAGGATGCGGTAAAATGCCGGCAGTTCGCCAAAAACAATTTTTGGTATCTATCGGTAGAAGTGAATCTTGAGAGTCAATTTTTCGAACGTCTTACCGAAGACATTCGGCGAGTCAGGATTCCTTAGAAACAATCCCTTAGACTAAAAGCTGTAGCTGGTTTGTTACCTTCGCCTTGGCGAAGAACCAGGAGTCTTTCTATGCTCGACCAAAAACTTTTAACTATCCTTGCCTGCCCTTTATGCAAGGGTGAATTGCAATACGATCGGGTTGCGAAGGAATTAATCTGCCTGCCTGATGCCTTGGCCTATCCAGTTCGAGACGATGTGCCGGTGATGCTCAGTAATGAGGCTAGGGAGCTAGCTACCGAAGAATGCGAGAAGTATCGATGAGTTTCAGCGTAGTCATCCCGGCCCGATACGCTGCTAAGCGCCTGCCTGGAAAGCCACTTCTGGATATTTGCGGCAAACCGATGCTGCAACATACCTACGAGCGCGCACTAGAGAGTAATGCCGATAGGGTGATCATCGCGACCGACGACGTGCGCATTCAAGAGGCGGCGCAGGGATTCGGGGCTGTGGTCTGCATGACAGCTAGCTCTCATGTGTCGGGCACCGATCGAATTCAAGAGGTTAGCAGCCAGTTGCAGATGGCTGAATCCGATGTAGTGGTCAATGTACAGGCGGATGAGCCTTTGATTCCTCCTAGTGTAATCAATCAGGTAGCGGATAACCTTCAACAAGACTCTAAGGTTGGGATCGCCACGCTCTGCGAGGGGATCACTGACAAGGAAGAGATAATTGATTCGAATAGCGTGAAGGTAGTGATCAATAATCAAGGGCATGCGCTGTATTTTAGCCGTGCCACGATTCCTTGGCAGGGCAGCGCCTTAGCGAAGAACTGCTACCGCCACATTGGCATCTACGCCTACCGAGTCGCGGTGCTGAATCAATTTGTCGAGTGGCCTGTCTGTGAATTAGAGGTGACGGAGAAGCTAGAGCAGCTGCGTGCGCTGTACAACGGCATCGGCATTCACGTGGGCGTGTCCAGCGAGAGCATTCCTCCAGGTGTAGATACGCAGAGAGATCTAGAGCTCGTGCGCGCTCATGTCAGTGCTGGCAACGCATAGGGTTCGCGAACTTGCCGACGGACGCTAACCCTAATTATGTAAAGCATAGCCGTAAGATCAGGGTCTTGATGGTCTGTCTTGGCAATATATGCCGTTCACCTACGGCCCACGTCGTGTTAGAAAAAATCATACAAAATAAAGG
>CAJXQP010000159.1 GCA_913058275.1 uncultured Gammaproteobacteria bacterium
GAATTCGCGCTTTACTCGGCTTACGATGTCCAGGTACGGCATGCCCGGCTTCACCATCACTATATCGGCGCCTTCGGCTAGATCCAGTGCAACCTCTTGGATGGCTTCATCGCTGTTAGCGATATCCATCTGATAGTTGTATTTATTGCCTCCGGCCAGATTGCTGCTGGATCCTACGGCATCGCGGAACGGGCCATAGTAGCTGGAGGCGTATTTGGCTGAATAGGCCAGAATTCGAGTGTAAATCTGCTCATTTGCTTCAAGAATGCTGCGAATCGCAGCAACACGCCCATCCATCATGTCCGAAGGAGCGACTATGTCAGCGCCGGCCAAGGAGTGTGACAGTGCCTGTTGTTTGAGTACTTCGACGGTCTCGTCATTGAGCACATAACCGCCAGCATCAATGATGCCGTCTTGGCCATGAGTCGTATAGGGGTCCAAAGCAACGTCGGTAATTACGCCGAGTTGTGGAAAGCTCTCCTTTAATGCCCGAATAGCCCGCTGCACTAAACCATCGCTGTTATAGGCCTCTTTGCCATCGAGGCTCTTGGCTGAGTCACCTAAAGATGGGAATAGGGTTACCGCGGGAATATCTAACTCTACTAATTCAGCTGCCTCCACTAGCAATTCATCTATGCTCAGCCTGAATATGCCCGGCATAGATTCGATAGGTTGGCGCTGATTGTTTCCTTCGATAATAAAAATCGGAAAGATCAGGTCATCTGTGCTCAATCGAGTCTCGCGCATGAGGCGACGGCTGAATTCGTCGCGACGCATGCGCCGCATGCGGCTTGCTGGGTATTTTCGACTGAAGTCAAAATTGGACACGATCTGAAGAACCTTAAGTAGTGTTAATGATGGTTGCCGTGTATTAAATGCTTGGAGTCTCTGCTGTAATAGCGAAACTAATTCTTTCTCCCAATGCAACGCAAAGGGTTATAGCATACCGATAACTGTCGGCAAGGATTATATGCCAGAAATCGGGCTGCGTCCCTCCACTGAAGATATTTCACCTATAAATGAAACTGAAGGCCTAATCTGTGAACAAGACAAAATTTACACTAGTCGCTCTACTAGTGCTCGCTGTAGTTAGCTATATCACTTTGGATCTAGGGCAGTACCTAACTCTTGAATACGCACAATCTCAGCTGTCCAGCATCCAAGACTATAAGAATGAGAATTTTGCGCAAACGGCACTTATCTACTTTGTAGGCTATGTGGTAGCCACGTCTTTATCCATTCCCGGCGCTATAATGATCACGCTATTGGGCGGCGCTATATTTGGCGTTTTTTGGGGAACGGTGTTGGTATCGTTCGCGAGCAGCATCGGCGCTACGATGGCTTTCCTAGTATCTCGATATTTGCTTAGAGAATGGGTGGAAAGAAAATTCGGTGATTATCTTGCTCCTTTAAACAAAGGTATCGAGCAAGACGGTAGTTTCTACCTTTTCACTATTCGTATGGTTCCACTGTTTCCCTTCTTCGTAGTTAATCTCTTGATGGGATTGACTGCTATTCGTACGACTTCATTCTATATCGTGAGTCAGATCGGCATGCTCACAAGTACCGTTGTATATCTGAATGCTGGTTCGGAACTGTCGCAGATCACTTCGCTCTCCGGTTTGGTGAGTGCACCAGTACTATTTTCACTCGTATTGCTTGGAGTTTTTCCGCTTATCGCCAAATTGATTCTCAATATCATACAACGCAACAAGGCTCTGAAAAAATATAAGAAGCCAAAACAATTTGATGCCAACGTCGTAGTGATCGGTGCGGGCTCGGCAGGTCTTGTTGCTTCTCTGATTACTGCAGGGGCGAAAGCGAAAGTAATTCTTATCGAGAAACATAAGATGGGAGGCGACTGCTTAAACACGGGCTGTGTTCCCAGTAAAGCGATTATCCGCAGTGGTCGCATTATGGCATACATAAGACGTGCGAAAGAATTTGGAATCGATGGAGCGCAAGGCAAGATAGATTTCTCTGCCGTAATGGCGCGCGTACAAGGTGTGATCAAAACTATTGAGCCCCATGATTCTGTTGAGCGTTTCACATCTTTAGGTGTCGAAGTTGAATTGGGCGATGCTGTTATCGAATCTCCGTATTGTGTAAAAGTGAACGACAGAACAATCACTACCCGTTCAATAATTCTGGCCACAGGCGCGCGGCCATTCGTGCCGCCGATTCCGGGTCTAGATGAAATCGACTATCTCACCTCTGACTCCGTGTGGTCGCTGGATGAATTGCCGAAGAGGCTGCTAGTCGTGGGTGGCGGACCGATCGGTTGTGAATTGGCGCAAGCATTTAGTAATCTCGGCGCAGAAGTAACGCAGGTGGATATGGCTGATCGCATCATGCCGCGCGAGGACGAAGAAGTGTCCGAGATAGTTTCGAAGGCTTTTAGAGAGCAGGGCATTCAACTACTAACCGGGCATAAACTATTGAAGTTTGGTGCCGGCGATAGCGGCGACTACATGGATGCAGACAATGACGGGGAGACAGTTAGAGTAGAATTCGACAAGGTATTGTTGGCGATTGGCCGTAAGGCAAATGTGGAAGGCTTCGGTCTAGAAAATTTGGGCCTAGCTCTTACCAAGACTGGCACAGTAGAGATTAACGAATACTTGCAAACCAGCCTGCCTAACATCTTCGCCTGTGGCGATGTAGCCGGCCCTTATCAGTTTACCCATATGGCATCGTTTCAAGCCTGGTTCGCCTCATTGAATGCAATGCTCGGTGGGCTCTGGCGCTCGAAGACGAATTACAATGTCGTGCCTTGGGCAACGTTTACCGATCCTGAAGTTGCGAGAGTTGGACTCAGCGAAACGGAAGCGATCGAGAGAAACGTTGCCTATGAGCTCACTCGTTATGAGATGGAGCACCACGATCGCTCGCTAGCAGATGGAGAGGCTCATGGTTTCATCAAGATTCTCACCGTGCCAGGTAAGGATAAGATTCTAGGGGTGACTATAGTTGGGCATCACGCAGGCGAAGTGATTGGGGAGTTTGTCTTCGCGATGACCCACGGTATGGGCCTGAAGAAAATTTCGGCAGTGACGCATATCTATCCAACTCTATTGGAGGCGAACAAATTTGCGGCCAACGCTTGGCGAAGTGAACGTCTTCCGGTAAAGTGCTTCCCGCTTTTAGAGAAGTTCTTTGCCTGGCGCCGGGGTTAGTTAGGGCGTCTGTGCTTGATTACGAAATGCTGTATACAGGCAGACGGTAAATAGACCGGCGAAGGCGATGATAGACATCTCGGCGATTGAGAAGATGCCAAGGAATCGGAACTGAACTTCCGCACAGTTGCCGTCGCCTACTAGTAAGAAGTCTAGTAACTGCATAAACGGAAAGTTGTCGCGGATATAGGTGAAGCCAGGGCCGCAGGCGGGTACCAAGTCTTCGGGCAGGTGTTGCAACCAAATTTGCCTCCCGGCAAAATAACTTCCGAAGATGCACATCGCAGCCGCTGCGAAGGCGTAGATTTTCTGCGTATCGGCAGCGGGGTTGTGAATCGCAGATGTCAGACATACCAGGCCGCAGAGAATAAAGAAGACGCGCTGAGTGATGCACAGGCCGCAGGGCGAAAATAGCATCACGTGTTCCAGATACAGCGCGATAGCGATAGTGGTTACCGTGGCCAAGAAAACACCACTATTGACTATTCTATTGTTGGGTATTGCCAGGGCCATCGACTGCTCCTAAGATTCTATCTTTCTCTATTCTGTCTTCAATGTGATTTGGGCTTCGTGCGCCCTTACTTAGAGCGCAGCAGTCTAGCATATTCGTTTTGCGGCAAGAATTGCTATGCGTCGTTCCAATTCTTCAAGTATTCGTCGAAACCCACTGTGTCTGAGTTCTCAATTTGTGCTTGATCCTTGAGTGACTGTGCTGCTGTTTCGGTCATCTTCTTTGCGGTGGCCTCACTCATGCCATTGTTCTGTAGATCGTCACGATGCTTACGCGATTGCTGTATGGAGAATTCGAAAAAGGATAAATCGCCTTCCTTCATATCTTTCAGGATTCTGCCTGAGGGAGTGAGGTCCGGGTCGGCTATCTTGGCAGATTGTGCGGCTAAACTGCTGGAATAATTCGTGCTGCCATGAATGTGATCTAGTAGTGAAGCGGCATTGTCGACTTCCGCCAAAATCTCATTACCCCAGTCACGCATTTTCTTTGGCTGGGATTCTAGATTGAGAGAGAGTTCCGGGTCGCGACCGTGTTCAACTACCTTGGCGAGATTGTCCACCACTTCGAAGAAATCATGCTTATGACACTCAGGGCTCTCACCTAGTAGGCAGTGCAGTAAGAAACTGTCAAGGAAGTGAATCTGCTCAGAATCGATTCCGAAGGGGAGATAGGGGTTCAGATCTAGTGCTCTAACTTCGATATATTCGATACCGTCTTGAGTCAGGGCTTCCGATGGTCGCTGGCCACTGGAAACCACGCGTTTCGGCCTGATAGTGCTGTAGAATTCGTTCTCGAGTTGCAGCAGGTTCGTGTTGAGCTGCAGGTACTCGCCGTTTTTGATCTGACCCATAGCCTCGTATTCGGGATAAGGTGTATCCATTGCCTCGCGCAGACAATCTACATAGGAATCTAGCTCGTTGTAGCAAACGAATAGTGACTTCTGCGCCTCGCTTTTGTATCCCAAATTGCCCATTCGCAGACAGGTCGCATCTGGCATATACAAGGTGTGGTCATCGAGTTGCTCTAGGTCGTGCTCACGACCGGCTGCAAAGCACTTGCAGGCTGCGGGTGAGGCGCCAAATAGATAGATAAGCAACCAAGAATAACGGTGAAAATTTCGAATCAGGTGCAGATATTTTTCTGTCTTGAAATCTTTTAGATCGCCTTTGAATCCGCAGCTATCCGCGTAGGGTTGCCAAAACGATTCGGGCATCGAAAAGTTGTAGTGAATGCCCGAGATAATCTGCATCAGTCGGCCATATCGATTGCTCAGCCCATGGCGGTAGAGAGTTTTTAGTTTGCCGACATTCGAGGAACCGAACTGTGCTATCGGGATGTCTTCCGCGGCGCCTAGCGGGCAGGGCATACTGGCAACCCACAACATCTCGTCATTCTCGAGATTCTGTAGAGTGAAGCGATGTATATCTTCCATCGTCTTCATGCACTCATCAATATCGCTATAGACGGGTGTAATGAATTCGAGCAGAGATTCACTGAAGTCAGTGGTAATAAAGGGGTTGGTTAGGCTAGAGCCCAGTGCCTGAGGATGGCTTGAGAGTGAAATATGGCCATCGGTAGATACCCGCAGACTCTCCTTCTCGATTCCTCGATGAATCTCTCCCCACGCCGCGTCAAATTCGGGAAGCTTGTAGCGTTGTAGGCACTTATTGAATTCTTTGCTCAAGGTATCTCCTGGAAGGTCTGTAAATACACATTAGCTGTTGTAGTTGCTTTACGGCACAGTGGCCTGATAATGCGTTTGCCCCGACTTGAGCGATGACTCGTTTCAGGTGAGCGGCATTATGCCAAATATCATTAGTCAGTGCTAACGGGAGTTTTCAGTAGAATTAGTGAGCTGAACACAGCTGTTACGCCGCCAACTATCATCCTAGACTGGATGGGAAGGGTAATTCTTTCAGTCTCAGGGCCATAGGATTATTCAACGATAATTCTAGATCTGCTTAAAACGATGAATGAGGCGTCGATCCTTTTTGTTTGGCTTGCCAGCTGAGGGCCCGAGGCTGGGCTGGGCTTTGCGCTGTGCAGCCTGTTCCAGGCGGGTCTTAGTGCTTTCTTGGGTTTCCTCATACAGTAGCTGCGCCTCAGAAGCGCCGCGGCGTTGCTCCGATAACGCCTTGATGATCACGGTCTTCTCGTCAAAGCCCTGACGCAGGCGAACCTCCATGCCGATTTCTACTTCCTTGCCAGGTTTGCAGCGACCGCCCTCGCAGTAAACCTTGCCGCCATCTATCGCTTGTTTGGCCACGGAACGCGTTTTATAGAAGCGTGCCGCCCAGAGCCATTTGTCTAGGCGCAGTCGGCGTAGCTCGCTACTTTTCTCTGAGGCTGTGCTCTTTGACATTATTGACTCAATTCCAAGTTACATCAGGGCGTTACCGCTCGATTAGGACGGCATGATCTGAGAAAAGTCAGCAATCTGCTCAAATTCATCCATCAACACAACAGGTCTTTTACTATCTGGTTTTTCGATCCCGAACAGATGCTTGATGCCCTCTCGCCGCGCCTGCCTCAGCACAGGTAGTGAATCATCGAATAATACGGTGCGTTTGGGGGCATATTTTTCCAAGCTCTGCAGAGATTCCCAAAAACCGTGATTCTCTTTTGCTAACTTAAGTGTGTGTGAGCTTATGCATTGATCAAAGTAATGCGAGATGCCCGTGTGTTCCATCTTTATTTGCAGGCTCGAAGGATGTGCGTTGGTAACCAGCAGAACCCGCTTTTCGCTGAGTTTTAATTTCTGCAATAGCTCTTCAACGTTTGGACGTACATTTATTTTATGTTTAACGTTTGTCTTCAGCCCTGCTATATCCAGTTCCAATTCTTGCTTCCAGTAATCGAGGCAATACCAATCTAAGGTGCCTCTGCGTTCGGCACTTTTGCAACGAACGATCTCGATTGCAGCAGCGTGGCTCATGCCGTGTTTGTCGCTATAGCACATTGGAATTAACTGCTGCCAAAAATAATTGTCGAAGTGTAGGTCCAATAGAGTGCCGTCCATGTCGAACATAATGGTGTCGATGTCTGACCACGGTGGCATTGTTATCTCCTGAAAATAAGCCTTGGCAAGAACTGGCGGCTCATGCAACATGATACAGCCGAAACACGAAAAAGTGCTAGCACAGCGCTGCCGCGGCTTATTTGTGGTTTCAATTTACCCGAAAGGATGTGTTCATCGATGCTCG
>CAJXQP010000160.1 GCA_913058275.1 uncultured Gammaproteobacteria bacterium
GTGTGGCCTGCAATTAGAGTTGGAACCAGATAGGCGCCTGTTGCAACAAATAAGTCAGCAGTCTCCTCATCGAGGTAGGAGCCATGCTCGATGGAATCTACGCCTGCTCGCAAAGCAGCTTCCAAGCCGATTTTCCCATGCGCGTGCGCCGCTACTTTTCGGCCCATGGCATGAGCAGCCTGTACTAGAGCGATCTGCTCTTCGTCGGTAAATTGCTGCCCAGTCCCGGTAGCCGTTTGACTAAGCACACCGCCGGTGGCTACATATTTTATGTGGTCGGCCCCATATTTGATCTGTGTACGCACCGCTTTGCGGCATTCGGCTACTCCATCGCAAACACCCGAGTGGGGATGAGGAAAGACATCATCGCGATAGCCACCACTATCTCCATGACCGCCTGTTGGAGTAAGTCCCTGTCCAGCGGCTTTTATTCGCGGGCCCATAACGATGCCCTGATTGATTGCATCGCGCAAAGCAAAGATGGCATTTCGATCGGCACCTACATTGCGTATGGTAGTAAACCCAGCACGTAGTGTCCGCATGCCAAACTCGACTCCCATTAAGGTGCTAAGTTGTGACGACCGGGTAACTCGAATCTCACGACCGTTCGGCTCCTGCTGACTAAGGATATGCGTATGTGAATCGATGAGTCCAGCCATCACGAACTGATTACTTAGATCGATCACTCTCGCGTTGGCGGTGCCGCTCACCTGACCGGGCGGGACATAGCCATCTAGCACTTCGACAATCTGATTATTTCTGACAATAATACTTTGCTCAGTTAAGACGTCTTCACGCGCATCCGCCAGCAGCGTGCCTGCATGAATAATTTTCCATTCATCGAATGCTTGCGCGTATAAAGCTGCACTGAGAACCATTGAAACCAAAAACAGTGTACTTCTTAGCATGACAACCTCTTCTTAATTCAATTTATCACCGATGCATAGTAGCAACTAATACTAGATATCATCAGCTCAATTTTTTAACGAGAATACTGCACATGTTAGTCAATTATTCTGGCCGCCACATTACATAGCTATTGATCTGCAGGGCATGTTGTAACATCTCTTGCAGAGGTGCAGCACGGGCACCGAGACTGATAGGGCCCTCCTTTTCCTCATCGACCGACTCATCGGGAATCCCCCTCTGCTGCTCTAGCGCCTTTTCGAGGCTAGCAATCGCCGCCGAAATAGCGTCCCCGCTAATCGAGCCCTCTGTCCTTCCACCCTGCCCCGCCATCGCTAGAATCTGCTCTGCAATTTGGCTCTGCATTATAAAAGGCGCTGCCTTTTTACTTTCAAATTTTATTAACACAACCCTCTCCAATTATTGAGTCCGACATACCGCAGAGTAGTCGCCTCAGGGGTCAATTTATAGCAGCGCCTAAGTCCCAACTTTTACGCACATACCGTTCCATAAACTTACTCAAATAACCTCTTAATATGAGTATTTTAGTTACAGTATTTGGGTTATTTTTACACGAATTACGATCAAAGGAACAGTCATTTATGAATGTTTGCCAGTCCAATAACTCCTGTGCTATATACGTGTGACACTTTATTGGGAGGGGGGCTAGACAAAGAAAATAAAGTGTGGAATTTAAGGCATCGCCTTATTAGAAAGTCAGAAAATCAATGGAGAAGGTAATATGAATCCCCACTTTAAAAACAAAAGATTTCGACGCAAAACCCTCTGTACCAGCATCGCACTCGGCCTGCTAAGCACGCCGTTTTACGTATCAGCACAGCAAGACTCACAAGTCGAAGAAGTTGTTGTTACCGGCTCCTACATCCGGCGCAGCGAAGGCATCATCGCCGCTTCACCTATAACGTCGCTAACAGCTGATGACATTACCGATCAGGGCACTCTGAATATGGCCCAGATTGTTCAGAACATGACGTTCAACAACGGCTCAGGTGTTACCAACTCAATTCAGGCGAGTGGCGCCTCTAGTAATAGCGCTGCCTTTAATCTTCGAGGATTGGGCACGCGTGCCACGCTGCAACTGATCGATGGTAAACGTGTCACCAATTCCAATGTGCAATGGCTGATGCCTAGCATAGCAATCCAGCGACTTGACATTGTAACCGACGGGGCTGCAGCACTATACGGCACCGATGCGGTGGCCGGCGTGATAAACATGCTGCCCTATAAAACCTATGAAGGCCTAAAGATCGAACATTTCAACGAGACTGACAATAATGGCCTATTCAACGGGAAGGGAGATTTCAGAGATCAGACAACTTCTTTCCTATGGGGAAAAGCACTAGGCAGCGATGTCAACCTAGTGGTTGCAGGCTCCTTCCGGGGTAACGGTACGCTCGAGTGGACCGATAGACCCAAGTTGGCTTTAGCCGGCCTAACAGATAACAATGGTGCTAATCCAACCAACTGGAATGTGCCACAGCGCGACGACAGTGGCGCCCTGCTTGGAACAACCGCAAAAACTGCGGACCCTATCTGCGGCACAGACCCAGTCACCGACCCTTTGGTGCAGGGTGGCAATAAATTTGGAACCCTCGCATTTGGCTCGTGCTGGTTTCCTTTTGCCGACACCAGAGACTTTGTTGAACAGAAGACGCAGGCATCTCTCTATTCCAATATCACATGGGAAGTGAGTGAAGATCTTTCATTAAGCTCACAACTACTCTGGGGCAGATGGCAAGGTCACGGCCGCCAGAATCAAGGTAATCCAGGCACGCGTTATGCTGATCTGTCGGATGTGCGCGGCGAAATTCCAGGCAATCCTTTCAGAGCCATGAGCGGTGACGGACGGGCGCTATTTGCTCAACCACGACTAGATGGCAATGGCGCGATTCTCGCCGACCCCTATGGCAATCAGCAGCCCTTGCGCAATGCTGCCGGGATAGTCCAATTGGCTTCCAATCAGTTTACTAGCTTAGCGACAGATCCAAACGGCGGCGTACCCTTCAACGAAGATGTGCCTTTTAGTAGTCAGTACTTACCCTTTGGATTAGCCAACACGCTGCCTCAGGCATTCGACAGCGACGACATTAGCCGCAAAGAGAATGATGAACGCGACGTGCGCCTATCATTTACTGCCGACTTCACGGTGCCTTTTTTAGAGGGCTGGGAAGGAACATCGACTTATTCTTATGGTGAGCATAATGTTGTCAGCGCACAAACGCAGCATTTCAGCTTCAGCGCGGTTGAGAATGGTCTGAACTGCGATGTGGTTAACGATGCAAGCGCTTGCTTCAACCCGTTCGGCGCTCCTGATGTCTCTCCTTATCGAAATTCACAGGCTATTGCAGATGCTATCTACACGCGAGCTCGCATTGATAACAAAGACATTCTGCAGACCTTCGATTTCGTGATCAATGGCGAAATCTCCCCGGGCGGATTTGAGTTACCAGGCGGCGTAATTGGCGCTGCTATAGGTTATCAACGCCGTGATGAGACCGACTCAAACGTGCCCACATCGTACCAACAGCAAAATGATCGCCTGAATAGTATTCAGGCGCTACCTACCAAGTTTAGTCGCAATAGTGACTCATTCTTTGCCGAGTTCTCGTTCCCAGTACTTGCCAATGTTGAGGTCAGTGCCTCTGTCCGCGATGAGCAGTTCAGTAGCGGTCAGGGAGACGTCGTGAGTAAGTTCGGTGTCACCTGGAGCCCGACCGATTGGGCTACCCTGCGGGCTACTCAGGGCGAGGCCTTCATTGTGCCAAGCCTGAATCAGCTGAATGCGCCGGAAGGCTGTGGACTGAGTAACGTGGACGATCTGTTTACCTCTTTCTCGGGTTTCATCACATCGTGTAAATCGGGCAACCCGGCTCTGGTATCCGAGACTGCGGATAGCTTCTCGGTAGGCATGGATTTGACGCCGATCGATGGTTTAGACATACATCTGACCTACAGTGAAACCGACTTTTCAGATCGTATTGTCGATACCACTACGCAGGATATCATAAGAGCGGATTTTGCAGCCTTTCAGGGCTCTAGCGGCTTCGTAGCTACTGATGCAAATCCTCTACCATCGGTTGAACAGCTAACGGCATGGGTTAATAACCCTCTTTCGGACCCGCGCATTCAGCGTGACCCGGCAGACATTACAAGCCCTACTCGCATCGACCGTAGTGATACGAATGCATCGTCTATGCTGGTTAAGTCTTGGGATGTTCAGGCGAATTACAACTTCGATCTGGATGCCATTGGCCTTGGCAGCTGGGGTGATTTTCGCGCTGGTCTGAATGCTACCTACACGGATACCTACACTTGGCAGGAAGGTCCTGACAAGCCAGTCCGGGAAGCCAAAGGTCATCAGAACAACTCCTTTGGTGCCGTGCCGATCATTCCAGAGTGGCGTGCCAACCTAAGTTTGGGTTGGAGCCTAGGCAATCACAGCATTAGCACTACCGTGCGTTATATAGACGAAGTGATGTTTGATGCTAACGAGTTTAGCTGGCAGCAATACCTACGTCCTCAGAACCTTTGGACAACCACCGACGTGATACGCGCATGGACACAGACTGACATGTTCTATACGTATAACAACTTGGAAGTCTATGGCGGTAACGCAACGCTAAGCCTTGGTGCACGTAATCTGTTCGATCGCGAAGCGCAGAAGACTGGCATGATCGCAGGTGTTGTCTCGCAGCTTCAGAGCCCATTGGGACGCATGCTCTATGCTCGCGTTGGCTATGAGTTCTAATACAGCGAAGATGTAAACTTCCGCAAGGAACAAAAAGCTCAGCGCCAAAACGCTGGGCTTTTTTATTGCACGAAACTAAAGCGAGGCGATCAATCTACTAATAATTACCTACACTAACTGACATTTATGCCCTACCATTGCGGCCCATGACACTGACACTCAAAGACATCGGAGCAGCTGCCGCCCGTATTGCCTCGGCAACTATCAATACGCGATTCGAACAATCGCGGACTCTGTCTGCGATGGCTGATACTGATCTCTATCTCAAGTTCGAGAACCTTCAGTTCACAGCCTCCTTCAAAGATAGAGGAGCGCTGAACAAACTCTTGATCCTGCAACAACAGGGCGAAGTTAAAGGTGTGATTGCCATGTCTGCTGGAAATCATGCCAAGGCGGTGGCCTACCATGCACAGCGCCTTGGCATACCTGCGACTATAGTCATGCCAATAAACACACCCAACGTAAAAGTAGAAGACACGAAAAACTTTGCAGCGCGCGTCATTCTGAATGGCGACACGCTAGACGAAGCGGCAAGTCATGCGCGACAGATTGCGGAAAAAGAAAATCTGATATTCGTCCATCCTTACAATGATTTAGACATCATAGCGGGCCAGGGCACAGTCGCCTTGGAGATGTTAGAGGCTGAGCCCGACCTGGACAGCATCGTCGTTCCAATTGGCGGCGGCGGTTTGATTGCAGGAGTAGCGACGGCGGCGAAAGCTATCAATCCTGAAATAAGGATCATCGGCGTCGAAGTCGAGGCTTACCCTAGTGTTCACAATACCTTAAATGGAATTGAACTGAGCAAAGGCGGCTCCACGATTGCTGAGGGCATAGCGGTGAAGCAGCCGGGAGATCTAAACCTAGAAGTTATTCGGCGGTTGGTAGATGACATACTCATTGTTAGTGAACAATCTATAGAAGAAGCCATAGAGCTATTCCTTAGCATAGAAAAAACCGTCACCGAAGGAGCCGGCGCGGCCACACTCGCGGCGGTACTCTCGAATCCTGACATCTTCCGCGGCATGAAAACGGCACTCATTCTAAGCGGGGCCAACATCGACTCGCGCATTCTTGCGTCAGTATTGATGCGACGACTTGTGAGCAAGGGTCGGATAGTGCGCTTTCTCGTAGAAATAGATGACTCGCCCGGCACTCTTTCAGATGTATCCGAAGCCATCGGGGAATTTGGTGGAAATATTTTGGATGTTTCGCATCAAAGAATGTTCGCAAGCGTACCTATTAAGAAAGCCGAATTGTATCTCACCGTAGAAACTCGCGATGCGACCCAAAATTTAGAAATTCTCGCTAGGCTAAAAGAGTTGGGTTATGATGCTGAGCTGTTAAAAGAATAAGCTCCTTTCGACATGAGTTAAGTTGCCATCATGAGTAATATGACACTCAGCGCAACCAATATGATACCGATATATTCCTTCGCCGTTATTTTTTCACCGAAATAGAAATAGGTTATCAGCAAAGTAACTGCGAATTCGGTCTGGCCTAGCGTCTTCACTACTGCGGCATCTTGCAGACTCATCGCAGTAAACCAGCCAATCGATCCAGCAAGACTACTAAAACCTATAAATACACAGGTGCGCCAACGCGCCAACATAAGAGACAGTTGGCTACTCTCTCGAATAAAGACAAATAGCAGACAAATAGCCGTCTGTAACAGCACCATATAGAGAAGTACTGCCGCCGCACTAAATAGCCGAGGCAACTCTAAAGATAGTGAAGCCTCGCGTATCCAAAGCGATGCCAATGCAAACCCCAGTCCTGCGCCGATTCCAAATTTGATACTCTCATTCTGAAAGAGATCTGCAAGGCTAATCTTCCAGTTGCTGGCAATGAGCACACCAACAACGCCGAGGGCGACCGACAGATAAGCGATTGGGCTTAGTGCGGCTGAGAAAAATAGCCCGCCGATTATCGCTGTGAGCAGAGCCTCAGTTTTAGCAAGCGCGGTGCCAACGGCAAAATTGTGAAGCGTGAGCGCCTTGACCAAGAATACGGTAGCAAATATTTGTGCCATCGCCGATAGGCTTGCTGCTCGATAAAATACAGGATTGCCAGCTACAGATTCTTCTTGGTAGATGTAGCGTAGAAAGAAAAAATAGGCGAGCGCGAATGGCAAGCCAAAAAGATATCTTATTAGGGTCGTCGTGGATGCGGACAGACTTTGCGCTATCTGTTTCTGAGC
>CAJXQP010000161.1 GCA_913058275.1 uncultured Gammaproteobacteria bacterium
TCAAGTTGTTGGGGATGTAAGTAGCAATAGCTACTATATATAGTAGTTAGGCTTAGGCATTTTTTGCCGGCCTGGTTCTAGCGGCTAGATTGGCGAGTATTCTAGGCCCGAGTTTCTGAAGTCGCCATTTGAAGAATATTGCAGCGATGCGAGACACGCCGATGAGGCGGTGTTCTAGCTCCAAAGAAAGACGTATTTCCGCGTTCTTGGGGCTAGTTTCAATCCCGAAGCCATAGGCCATCTCGCCGTGCGCTAGGTTGATGCTGATTTGAAGGGTTCGAGGAGGGTCCCAACAGTCGATGGAGCAGATTGTCGTTTTGCGCCCCCTGTTTACTTGAAGCTCTGTGCCTCTTGCAGGGGGTGCCGAGTCCGCCTGCTCTACACAACATACTCCAGGCATCCATTTGGGCCAATTTTGAAAATCAGTGAGCACACGCCAACCACTGTCACTCATTGAGGCCAGCCAGGCGTCCGCATCTTGCGGGTTTACTATCGAGCTTGGCACGGCTAGGCGAATCTCTTGTTTGCTGTGAATTAGACCCATACTCGGTTTTTCAGTTGCGCAGCTCAGAACTTGCATTTTAGGCGAGGTTTTCAAATTTAGTACACGATTGAATCATCGGCCGATTGGTGCCAACATGAATCGGTGATGAGGGTGACTATCAGCAGGTTGTTATAATTCTGATGGGCGTTAGTGTTGAATAATTGAATCTTGAACTTTTTTAGCAGGGACTATTCGAATGGATGAGGGATTAATGCGGTATTGATAGTTGCTATAGTGTTTTCATTCGTAAGCTTCAGTGTCTATATGAAATACCGCACTGAACAGCTAAAAAGCGGATCAGGCCAGCTGCTGGATGAAAATGTCGCTCTGAAGGCGAAAGCTCTGGAGCTCGGGGGACGTATTTAAGTGATAGAGTCCATCGTCACTAACAAGAACTTTAGACTAGATGACGAAATAAATTCACTATCCTGACAATTAGTAGATTCAGCGTTTTTCGACTGGGTTCGCACTAGATTGTTGTGATAAGGTTGTTCGACTAATGCTAGACCGAGTCCAATGCTGATGCCTCTCATAGAGAGATTGAGAGCCAGCGGAACCAAGAAAAAGAGAGAAGATCATGAATCAAGATGACAAGCCAGTAGACAGTTCTCGACGCGATATTCTTAAAGGTGCTCTGGGCACCGGAGCCTTGGCAGCAGGAGCTGCTTCGGTACCAGGATTGATTTTTCCCGCACTAGCTCAAGGCGAGCAACTCGTTCCTTTTACTGACGTGCCTGATACTTTCAACGCGCGTCCGGCTCGGCCAAATTCGACTCACTGGTTGGATACGCGCGAAATAACGACCCATTTCACCGACAATGAAGATTTCTACATAGTTCAGCACTACGGTCAGCCAGAGATTGACAACGATTCCTATAAGCTGAAAGTGACAGGCATGGTAGACAATGAGTTAGAGTTTTCTCTTTCAGAACTCATGGCCCGAGACAATATTGAACAGCAGGTTGGATTTGAGTGTGGCGGCAATAGCCGAGGATTGTTTCAAGGGCTTATTGGTAACGCGCGCTGGCGCGGTGTCTCGCTGGCAAGTATTTTAGAGGAAGCGGGCATTCAAGATGGCGCAAAGGAAATCGTGTTCTTCGGAACCGATGTTCAAACCGAAACGATTCGCGAGACCGAAGTCGAAAAAGCATTCGCACGTAGCCTTTCCATAGACGATGCGATGCGACCTGAGAATATGCTTGCGTTCGAAATGAATGGGGAGCCGTTGCCGCTTTATCATGGTAAGCCAGTACGTGCATTGATTCCGGGTTGGTATGGCGTGGCCAATGTAAAATGGTTAAGTCAAATCCATATTCAAGACACTCGATATATGGGCCGTTTCATGGGACGTGACTATGTGACTTTGAAGAAAGAAAGCATAGGTGGCGTAGAACGCTGGGTTGAAAACTCTGTAACCACCATAAACCTGAAGTCTTCTATCGTTCGTGTTACCGAGATGGGCGGCCAACACACAATTCAAGGTTTTGTACTAAACGATGGCACATCTATAGAAAGTGTCGAAGTCAAAGTAGACGACGGTCCATGGGAACGCGCCGAGATTAATCCGCGATCAACGAAATACTCTTGGAAGTTATTCCGTTACGATTGGAGCAATGCCACGCCGGGAGAGCATACGATTGTATCTCGCGTGACTGACGTCAATGGTAATGTGCAGGCGATCACAGCCGAGCTTCCAGATAAGGTGAGCCGCTGGGAAAATTTCGCTCAATTCCCGCGAACTATACGCATCTAAACTCTAATTTCCTCAAACTCTGTTCTCGACGGATTCATACTCACTAGACAGTGGGTTGAATCTGGGGCGGGTGTCGATCTTATTTTTTGGCTGGCTAGCAATGCCGGCCCTGTTCGCCTTCGTTTTTCTGGACAGGAAGCAGTTTGTTTCTTCCCTACGCAGCAGCGAGTTCAAGTAGAAGAAGTTCTCTCGCCGCTGACCGGCTGGCGAATTGCTGCAACGCAGTTGAAGAACTTCGATACCGAACCCATGTCCGCGCTCTATCTCAAGAGCCAACGAAAGCTCTTCGATATTCAAGATAGGCTCACTCAAAAAGACATCCGGGTAACAGAAGCAGACCTTAAGCCCACAGATCGTTTCCTCATGGAGCGATTTATTACGGCCTCTGTCTCGATCGAAGGAAGCTTGAATGAGAATGACGGTTTCAACGACATCGCGCCTAGCGATTTGCGGGCCACCCAATACCGACCACAACTAAGTGCGGTCTCTATAGATATAGAGACTGACAATCATGCCAGCACCCTCTATTCGATAGCGATTTATGCGGATAGTGTCGCAATAGTCTTTATGGTTGGCCCAGCTCAAGATTCCATAGTGAAGACTGATGATGGTGGCGATTTAGAGCTCTATCAGCGCAGTTCTGAGCGTGAGGTTATCAGTGCGTTCGTTAAGAAGATCTCAGAACTAGACCCTGATGTGATAATGGGTTGGAATATTGTGAATTTTGATCTGCGCTGCCTACAAGACTTCTGTGATCGGCTAAAAATGCCATTGCTGCTAGGGCGTAACAGCGAGGCCATTAGCTGGCGCAAGGCAAGAGATAGCAACGATCGATATTATGCATTGTTGCCGGGTAGGGCGGTGCTTGATGGTATCGAATTAATGCGTTCCGCCACTTATCAATTCGAAAATTTCTCACTCGAGTACGTCTCGCGCCAGCTGTTAAACAGAGGGAAACTAGTTGCCGATGTAGATCAACGAGGCGCGGAAATCACCGACCTTTTTGGGACGAATAAACCAGCACTAGCGCGCTATAATCTGGAGGACAGCCGCTTAGTCTGGGACATTTTCCAGAAGGAGGCGCTTATTTCTTTTGCCATGGAGCGAAGCTTGCTGACAGGGCTGGAACTGGATCGTTACGGTGGCTCGGTGGCGGCTTTTGACTTTCTCTATCTTCCTCGACTGCACCGCAAGGGGTTCGTCGCTCCGTTTGTCGATCAATCCACTGTCAGCAATGTTAGCCCTGGGGGCTATGTGATGGGCTCTGTTCCTGGCATTCACCAAAACGTGATTGTTCTGGATTTCAAGAGTCTGTATCCAAGTATCATAAGGACCTTCCATGTAGATCCGCTCGCCCTTGCCGTTGCCGCATCTGAAGAGAACCCCATCGAAGGCTATGACGGTGGAAAATTCTCTCGTGAGGAATTCATCTTGCCGGAATTGATCTCCACCCTGTGGTCCGCACGCGACAATGCGAAGGCTAGTGACAACGCAGTACTATCTCAGGCGATCAAAATTATTATGAACTCATTCTATGGGATTCTCGGAACGATGGGTTGTAGATTTTTGGATTCCCGTCTCGTTAGTTCGATAACTAAGCGCGGGCATGAGATTCTAATTCTGAGCAAGAAATTCATCGAAGATGCAGGCTATCAGGTAATCTATGGCGATACAGACTCTGTTTTCGTTCTGCTAGGCCCTGTTGAAGACAGTCAAGTAAAAGTAATCGGCGAAGGTCTTACCTCGCAAATAAATGAGTGGTGGACGAAGAAGCTGAGAGAAAAATACGACATTCCCAGCTTCTTAGAGATGGAGTTTGAAACACATTTCAGCAAATTCCTGATGCCGACTGTTCGAGGTTCAGATGCCGGAAGCAAGAAACGCTATGCCGGTCTCGTTGTTGATAGTAGAAATCCAGATAAATCACATCTCTTATTCAAAGGGCTTGAATCGGTGAGAAGCGACTGGTCGCCTCTGGCACGAGACTTTCAAAAAGAACTGTACAGGCGTATTTTCCTTGATGAACCTTATGAAGACTATATAAAGCTGATGGTTCAACAACTAGGTGATGGAATTTTTGAGAATGAACTGGTTCTGCGTAAGCGTCTGCGACGAAAACTGAAAGACTACACTAAAAATATTCCACCTCATGTACAGGCGGCACGTAAGGCAGAAGACATTCGCAGGCAACGAGAATTACCGAGCCTGTACCAGTCGGGTGGCTGGATCGAATACATTATGACAATTAACGGTGCAGGGCCTCGCCAATATCGTGAATCAGCGATAGACTACGAATTCTATATAGAAAGGCAGCTAACACCCATCGCAGATTCTATATTGGTATTCAAATCATCCTCTATGGATAAAATACTAAACAATCAAATTGGGCTCTTCTAATGGCTTATGCATTGCGGCCTTGTTGTTCAGTAGCCTACCTAGGAACGAATTAATGTTGAGGAATACATGACAACTAATTTAGTACTTACAGTGATTGCCGATGATAAGCCAGGCCTAGTGGAATCGCTAGCACAGGTTATCGCCTCAAATTCGGGCAACTGGCTTGAGAGCAGCATGTCTCAATTGGCAGGAAAGTTCGCAGGCATATTGCGGGTTAGCGTGAAGGATGAGCGTGTGGAAACTCTTATAAAAGAGTTGAATGAGCTTTCTCCAGAGTTAAAGCTCGTAATAGAGAAAGCCGCAGATGCGTCTTTGGCTCAACCTTCACGGATGGTTGAGCTGAGCCTGGTAGGTAATGACCGGCCTGGCATTATCAAGGAAATCTCTGCTGCAGTATCGGCGTTAGGTATTAATGTTGAACGACTCAACACACAATGCACGCCCGCGCCAATGTCATCCGATGCCCTATTCAAGGCGAAAGCGACTCTTGAAGTGCCGGAGCAGGTTGCATTGGAAGCGCTTCAGGATAAGTTGGAGGAGTTAGCAGACGATTTGATTGTTGAGATTCAGGTAGTTGTTCGCTAGACACCACATTCAATTTATGAGATCGAATTTGAGCCTGTCGTTATAGTCGACGATATTGGTTAGTAGATTGATACATTCTACGACCTCGGTCTCTCTTGCAGTCGCAGGGCTTGCCGAATCACCCTCTCTGTTACTGTAGAGCAATACAAGACAGGCTTTGCTCGCATCGAAGTTCTGATAGAAGAACTCAGAAAATTCATCTGATATAGCAGAGAAAACGAGATCTAAGGTTGTGCCATTTTCAGTTTGCCGTTCAAGTAACAGCCTCTCCAATCCACTTAGCTGACTAGATACTGCATTCTGTGTTGACCGACTGTAGGGGGATTGTACGCTCTCAACAAAATCTCCATTCAACATTGGATACAAAGAGCGCTGTAGCAACTCTTGGGTAAGCATTGCCGACATCGAATCTGCGAGTATGACGATAAGTTCTGTTCCCGATATTGATTCTATTCGCTGGCTTATACTTGGTTCCTCAGCAAGCCATAAAGACTGCAAAGCTAGGAAATCGTTAACCAAAGTATCGGCAACGACGGTTAGAAAAAGTCGTCTGCGATTGTTGCTTAGTTGTTCTAGGGTGTAGCCACTTTCTATTTCTTTTGGGGTGAGTTCTAACACGGCATCAAAATCGGTGGCAGGTCGTGCAACAGAATCAGCATCGTATCCCCAAAGTAAAAATTCAATAGCATGGAAGCCCAATGTCACCTCAGACACATCGAAGGAACCATGCTGCTCCCGCAAAGAATCAGCGTCGAGATTTACATTAATATCGTGCACGATTCCACTATCGGGATAGCCATCTACATAGTCGATATATCCGGGAACTATCGGCCAGTGATTAATCTGATACTGAAGCTGCATTAGCACTAAGCTGTCCTGCTCTCCCATTAACTGGGTGGCATAGTAGCGATGCAGCGTAGTGAGCTCGTATGCGCTGTGTGCGTTGAGCCAAGCTTGTTTTGAGAGGCTTAGATTCTCGATGTTTGTTTGGTCAGTTAGCGTGGCAATCGAAGACTGAAACTTTTCAATCTCAATTCCCGCTTGTTTGAAGTCGGTGTCTATCTGTTGCACATATTCCAGAGCTATTTCTTTAGCGGACGCGCTCAGTTCAGGATTGAGTAATTCGAATGCACTGGGAGCAGCTTCTGCGGCGGTTTCGACAATTTGAGGCTCAGCTGCGTTATCGCTGCACCCAGCAAGGAGCAGTGCCGATAGCATTGCGATACCTATTCTTTGTAGGATCAAATCTGAGCTGAGATATGTTTGCATAAGAGTTACTGGCTACGTAGCGTTAGAATTTCCCAGCCTTCGGATTCAGCCTTTTCGCGCAATTTCTGATCGGGGTCCACTGCCACTGGCGTCGCTACCTCTTGTAGTAGAGGTAGATCGTTTATGGAATCACTGTAGAACACGGCATCACTCAGATTGAAATGATTCTCTTGTTGGTCTATCCATGCATTAAGTTTAGAAACCTTTCCGCCTTGATAGCAGGGCGTGCCGGAAATTTTCCCGTTGTACTTACCGTCAATAGTTTGTAGTTCAGTTGCTATTATTAAATCGGCATTGAAGA
>CAJXQP010000162.1 GCA_913058275.1 uncultured Gammaproteobacteria bacterium
CCTCTCTATTCGTCGGCAGCGTCAGATGTGTATAAGAGACAGGGGTAACGAGTCTGACCGAGCCGACCCCATCGATGAAAGATATCTGCATCAGGAATTAGAGCAATCGGAAACTGTGAGCAAAGACTTTTTCGTTTCAGTGGCTGGAGAGCTGCAGGGAAAAACAGAAACCCCTGCTGTGCAGGACAGTCATGAATATGAAGAAGAGCCACAAACTGGTCAGCCTGAGAGCCAACAGGCGAGCACCGCCAATGAAAGCATCGATGAGGAATTCGAAAATGAGGTTGTAGACTTCTTCACGGCAGAGGCTACTGAGTTCACTGAAGATGATCCTGCCTACTCCTCACTAGAGGAACACTTTGAATCAGAGCCAGAGCCAGAGCTACAGCCAGAACCAGAACTGACTGATGTCGAAGAAACGCACATTGAAAGGGAGGAACCATTTCTTAGCATGGGCCTCAGCGCATCATTCACCTCTGATCCCCATGCATCTCCTGAGGTTCGAATCAGTGAGCATGAACCAGAAACTCCTGCAGAGCTAGAGACAACAAGTGCGTTGGATGTTGCAACTGATGCCGAAATCGAATTTGGCGAGGACAGTCAGCAACTTCCGCTAGCTACTCAGAAAGAAGCACCGGGCCTGGAACCTGACGCAGAACCTCCCTACGACTCTGTCTCGTTACAGATCAATGATGAAGTGACGCGCCCTCCTTCAAATGCCGGGTCTTATCAAGTTTTCACTCTAGAACGAGGCGATGAAGCAACCATAGAATCACACCCAACCGCAGAGTTGGGCGCAATACCAGAACCAATCACAGATCCTGCTGCGGACACCGAGAACCCAAGTCTGGGCAGTGAATTACCAAGCGATGCAGCGGACGAGTCCCAAAATCTAGTTGCGCAAGAAGAACCTGCTAGTGAAAGCATTGCTGAAGATGAAGAGCCAACCATTGAAGCGACACAGACAAGCGGTCAAGAAGTTGATGAAGATTCAACGCAAGTAATACGAGCGAGAGCACTGGAAGCAGAACTAAGCGATGAGGAAGCGTTAGAAGCGATTCCTCTAGAGAATCTTGCTGCCTTGGGCAGCATGTCTACACCCGTTGAACTCTTAGCCAGAAAAGAGAGCCGCCTATTACGTCGCACGCTCCTCTTGCTATCCATCCTACTACTCGGTGGCCTGCTTAGCTCTCAGTATTTGTGGCAGCGTATGGAACTCTATAGTCAGTTTCCTCAATTACGCCCTGGGTATGAAATTGCCTGCTCCTATGTAAACTGCGCACTGCCGCAATACACAGATATCGATTCTATTCGCAGCGAAAACCTCACTGTACGAACGCATCCGAGTAGAGCAAATGGCTTAATGGTTAATACGGTCATTAGAAACACCGCCGAATTCGAGCAACCATTTCCAATTCTTATACTCAGTTTCAATAGCGTAGAGAATAGTGTCATCGCGCTGCGTGAATTTACCTCTACTGAATACCTAGGCGCAGGGCTTCGCTCCATCCAAGCAATGCCGGCCAAGACACCGGTACAAATTAGCCTCGCTATAATGGACCCGGGCCCAGAAGCGGTAAACTACACTCTGGCATTCCGTTGGCCCTAGCCGTGAATTTGTTGCCTGCACTGGATGAGCAAAACCATGTGTGCAAAAAACAAACAAATCGCTTTAACTGGAAATGCGTCCCCGCTATTATAGCCGCTCCTAACAAAGTCAGCCTAAACTGCAATAACAAGAATGATTGACGTCGGCCCCTACAAACTAAAAAACACGCTATTCCTTGCACCAATGGTGGGCGTTAGCGATACGCCCTTCCGGGAAATTTGCACAGAAGCTGGTGCCGGCCTAACTGTTGCGGAAATGCTGACGAGCAATACAGAACTATGGCAGAACGAACGCAATAGACTAAAGCGTGTAAAACCTAAAGGCCATGGACCTCATGTCGTGCAAATAGCGGGATCCGATCCGGAGTTATTGGCCCAAGCTGCAGCAATGAATGCAGAGCTCGGTGCCGATGGCATCGATATCAACATGGGCTGCCCCGCAAAGAAAGTACTTAAAAAAGCAGCAGGCTCAGCACTACTTAAGGATGCGGAGTTGGTAGAGAGAATTTTAAAAACAGTAGTCTCTCGCGTTGATATTCCCGTAACACTGAAGATACGCACTGGCTGGAGCCCCGAAACGAGAAATGGTGTTGAGATAGCGAAGATTGCTGAAGATAGCGGCATAAGTTTGCTAACAGTGCACGGTCGGACCCGTGAATGCCGCTTCAAGGGTTACGCAGAGTACGACACCATTGCAGAAATTAAAAACGCCGTGTCGATTCCCGTAATAGCCAACGGCGATATAGATTCACCACACAAGGCTGCAGCGGTGCTTAAGTACACTCAAGTAGATGGATTAATGATCGGTCGTTCCGCGCAGGGCCGGCCATGGATATTCAAAGAGATAGAATACTATCTTGCTACCGGGAAGACTCTTCCTGAAATCGATCTAAAAACCCGTCTCGATATTATCTTTTCGCACCTTCTGAAACTACATAGTTTCTATGGCGACGTGAAAGGAGTATGGTATGCACGTAAGCATGTTGCCGCGTATGTAAAAGAATTATTAGAATCGCGTGAATTTATGAAAAACTTCAATACTATTGAGTCCCCTGCCGCACAACTCGACTGCGTCAACGCGTACTTCTCTCGCTTGGACGAGGGCCTACTAATCGATATCGGAGCTGAAGCCGCGTGAATAAGTTTGATAGTATTGCAAACCACCTTGAGCCGATTCAAACTCAAGAGAGCACCCCCACTGCACAACAAGAAAATACACTTCGAGCTGAGGTCGAACGCTCACTAAGCCGCTATTTTAAAAATATCGAAGATGAGCCAGTCACCGATCTTCACCACATGGTTATTTCAGAAGTAGAAGCTCCCTTGATTGAGGCTGTAATGGGTTATTGCGGTAACAATCAAAGCAAGGCATCTATCATGCTTGGTTTGAACCGTGGTACGCTACGCACCAAATTAAAGCTATACGGTTTACTGTAAATTCCATTGATCGGCCCTCTACATTTAGTCCCCAAGCGCTCATCTAAGCCATTCGTGTTAGTGAGATTGGCAGAAATCTAGATAGCCGGTTTTGCATCAACCCCAACTACGCCCATAAGCAAAAGATAGCCCTATGACAACAGAAAAATCTGCTGCCATTCGTCGTGCATTGATTAGCGTCTCCGACAAGACTGGCATTGTTCCCTTCGCAAAAGCTCTCCATAAACTTAACATCGAGATACTCTCCACCGGGGGCACCTATAAGCTGCTCACGGCCGAGGGCGTCCCAGCGATAGAAATCTCGGAGTACACCGGCTTTCCTGAAATGATGGACGGCAGGGTTAAGACCCTGCATCCGAAGGTCCATGGCGGAATTCTAGCGCGCCGTGATCAAGACCAGGCGGTAATGGAGGAGCATGACATACCTCCGATCGACCTCGTGGTAGTCAACCTCTACCCCTTCGAAGCTACCGTAGCGAACCCAGACTGCGATTTGCCAACGGCTATCGAGAACATCGATATTGGCGGTCCTACCATGCTGCGTGCAGCAGCAAAGAACAATCGTTTCGTCGCTGTCGTGGTAAACCCATCAGAGTACGGTGGCATCGTCGATCTATTACAAGCCAATGAAGGCAGCCTCGACCAAGAAACGCGTTTTGATCTCGCGGTAAAGACGTTTGAACACACGGCGGCTTACGATGGCGCTATCGCCAATTATCTCGGCGCGAAGATCGATCCTGAGTCCAACTTTCCTAGGACATTTAATACGCAATTTCTAAAGACTCAGGAGATGCGTTACGGAGAGAACCCACACCAGAAGGCTGCCTTCTACGTTGAAAGAAACCCCAGCGAAGCCAGCATCAGCACAGCGCAACAGTTGCAGGGCAAGGCACTGTCTTATAACAATATCGCCGATACAGATGCGGCGCTTGAATGTGTTAAATCATTCAGTGAGCCTACCTGCGTGATCGTAAAGCATGCGAACCCTTGCGGAGTTGCAATAGCTGCGTCGCCACTTGAGGCCTACGAACTCGCCTTTCAGACCGACCCAACTTCTGCCTTCGGCGGAATCATCGCGTTCAATCGCGAGCTTGACGCACAAACAGCGCAGCGAATCGTCGATCAGCAATTTACTGAAGTGATCATTGCCCCGTCCATTTCCGATGCCGCGCTTGATATCACGGCCGCAAAGAAGAATGTACGGGTACTGAGCTGCGGCCAATGGCAGGAGCACAGAGAAGATGCACTGGACTATAAGCGCGTCAATGGAGGGCTATTGGTACAGGATCGCGACATTCATCAAATTTCTCGCGATGATCTAAAAGTCGTTAGCGCTCGCGCACCTACTGAGGAAGAGATCCGCGACCTATTGTTCGCCTGGTCTGTTGCGCAATATGTAAAATCGAATGCCATCGTCTATTGCAAGAACAATCAAACCATTGGCATCGGTGCTGGACAAATGAGTCGCGTCTACAGTGCGAAAGTTGCGGGCATCAAGGCGGCCGATGAAAACCTGGTAGTAAAAGGTTCTGTGATGGCATCCGACGCGTTCTTTCCTTTCCGCGATGGTATCGACGCAGCCGCGGCCGCAGGCATCGCCGCCGTCATACAGCCTGGCGGATCGATGCGTGATGACGAGGTTATTGCCGCTGCCGACGAAGCAAATATAGCGATGATATTCACCTCTATCCGGCATTTCCGTCACTAGTCGGCCATTCAACACGAGATCGAAGTCATGAAGGTATTAGTTATAGGCAGCGGCGGCCGCGAACACTCCCTAGCGTGGAAGGCCGCACAATCCAACACTGTCGTTAAAGTATTTGTTGCACCGGGCAACGCCGGCACCAACTCAGAAGCAAAGTTAGAAAATGTTGCGATAGATCCACTCGACTTTCCCGCGTTAGCCGACTTCGCAACGCGCGAGAATATCGGGCTAACAATAGTGGGACCCGAGGCACCTTTGGTTGAAGGTATTGTCGACTATTTCCTAGAGCGCAACTTGCCCTGCTTCGGACCGTCGAAAAATGCGGCTCAGTTAGAAGGATCAAAATCATTCACTAAAGATTTTCTCAGTCGACACAATATACCCACCGCGTTCTATCAAACCTTTACCGAAGTCGCTGCAGCAAAGACCTACATAGAAGCGAACGGAGCCCCTATTGTTATCAAAGCTGACGGCCTCGCTGCGGGTAAGGGCGTGATCGTAGCGATGACCAAGGGCGAAGCGATAGCTGCGGTCGAAGACATGCTATCGGGAAACAAATTTGGTGATGCCGGGCACCGAGTCGTAGTAGAGGGCTTCCTTGAAGGCGAAGAAGCCAGCTTCATAGCCATGGTAGATGGACGCAACGTGTTGCCGATGGCTACCTCGCAGGACCACAAGGCCAGAGACGAAGGCGACAAAGGACCGAATACTGGCGGCATGGGCGCTTACTCCCCTGCGCCGGTGGTCAGTGATGTGATCTACCAGCGCATCATGGATCAGGTGATTCTACCCACCGTTGCAGGCATGGCAGCCGACGGCAATGATTACACTGGCTTCCTCTACGCTGGACTGATGATTACTGATTCCGGAGAGATCAACGTAGTCGAGTTTAATTGTCGCTTTGGCGACCCCGAAGCACAGCCGGTAATGATGAGACTTCAATCAGATCTAGTTCAGCACTGCTTAGCTGCACTCGAGCGGACGCTAGATCAGGAGCAGGCCCTGTGGGATGAAAGGCCTGCAGTGGGTGTTGTACTCGCAGCAGGGGGCTATCCAGCCTCTTACGGCAAAGGCTTCCCGATTAGCGGACTCGATCAACCTCTAGGGTCACACCAGAAAATTTTCCATGCTGGTACATCGGACAAAGATGGCACCGTAGTGACTAGTGGTGGCCGAGTGCTCTGCGCTGCAGCTCTAGGCAAGACAGTCTCAGAGGCTCAAGCTGAAGCCTATAAAGTACTGCACAATATTCAGTGGGATAACGTCTATTTTCGAAATGATATTGCCTATCGCGCCATTGCCAGAGAGAATGGATAGGGTCTCTGTGAACAATTCTATGGCACTTCTGGCCTTTGGACTGTTCCGAGATCAAGGCGTCTCTTTGCAGGCGTGCGCCGGCCTGTCAAAAAGTGACAACACAGGAATCGGGACAGCCCAAAGGCCCCGAAGGGCGAGCCCTGAAGCGCTCATCGACTCAAAGCAGCCCTTGTTAAGGACTAAGGCCATTAACGGCGAACTGCGCCTCGCAGCTGATCGCTTCAGAGCTCGCAGAAGTCCCATAGAATTATTCAGAGAGACCCAATTATGGCTAACAATACAAATTTAGACTTCCTCGATCGCTGCCTCGTTCAATTCGACCAGGCTCTACGCAGCTGTGTGCCTGGCTCCAGCAACGCGCGCCGACTCTCGCCAGCCGCCGCCACGAAAGAGTCGGAATTGAATGAGACTGACAAGCAACATGCAGCCGGACTAATGCGCATTAATCATACTGGGGAAGTCTGCGCGCAGGCTCTCTATCAGGGACAGGCAGCGACCGCAAAATTGAATGATGTCCGTCAGTCAATGGAAGAAGCTGCCGCCGAAGAAGTTGATCATCTGGCCTGGTGTGAAGAGCGCCTGCAGCAGTTAAACAGCCGACCGAGCATACTGAACCCTCTGTGGTATACATTATCCTACGGGATGGGTGCAGCAGCAGGGCTAGCGGGCGACAAATGGAGTCTGGGGTTCGTTGCTGAGACAGAAGCTGTCTCTTATACACATCTCCGAGCCCACGAGACCGAGGCTGATCTCG
>CAJXQP010000163.1 GCA_913058275.1 uncultured Gammaproteobacteria bacterium
CGGTCTCGTGGGCTCGGAGATGTGTATAAGAGACAGGCTTGTCATTGTCCACATCGACGAGTTGCAGATCGCCTCGCGTATCTATGCTGCCTATCCAATCTGGCTCGCTGTTGAAACCATTCTGGGCGTCCTGAAAATGAAAGTTAAGTTGTCCGAGACCATCAGCGCCCTGATTAATGTAGGCGATGTCAGTAAGTGTGTCTTCATTTAACTGGGCGGTGATTGCCGTTGGCATCCAGCTCTCGGCGCGTAGCAAAGAACGTGCAGGCTCCTCAATAGCATCCCATTGCTCGACGAAATCTGCGAAATAGGAATCGGACTCGACGTCTAACTCGATAACGATACCTTCTTCGGCGTTAATACCTATTTGGGCATTCATGCCTAAACTGTCGCGGTCTCTTTGCGTCGCTGACAGAGATTCATTGTTTGTACTGAACGTAGAGACTAACTCGAAGACTTCATTACCTCTGCCTTTGAACAGGCCGTAGACGCCATCACCCGGTAATAGCAGGTCTATCTCGCCATCCTTGTCGATATCTTGTAGGTCGGTAAGAAACTGCACCCTTTCTAGATCGGGAACGGAAGCAATCAACTCCCACTCCAGTAACTGCTTGATGTTACCCCCGTAGCCTTCGAGCGCAGAGGAGAGGCTGTACACGGCAGAGTTTGAGATCAGTAGGAGTTCACTACCAGGCGTAGCCCTGAGGTCGGCAAAAGCGACCGCTATTATCTCGGTCTTAATCTCAATACGTTGCGCGGTTGTAGAGAAACTTCCGTCAGCTTGTTGATGAAAGATATGTAATTCACGGCCAATCCCGGTTTGGTAATTGGAGTGGATGATGTCCTTGAGCCCATCGCCATTGAGATCCTCAAATGCGAGCTGTCGCTCCCAGTTGTTCTCGCGTTCCAGTTCGAAGGCAACATAATTGGATTGCGCAAATGCAGCGCCGGATAGCAACGCATAGGTGACATAACCGGAAAGGGTCAATCTTATCCAACACTCTATTGATGATTTTCTGATCGTCACTTTGATTAGTTCTCTTCTTCAATCAGCTCACCTAGGTCGCTGCTATAGTTTATTAGGCCAAGAATGCTGTGTGATTTCTCCTCATCTACGCGGTTATAGCTATATAAAGAAAATAGCCAAAGATCCAATAAAGAGAAACTCTTCGAGTCTGGCTCAACCGACGATTGATATCGAAGTAACGGCCCGAAAGATATTGCGCTCACGCGCCTGCCTGGATTCCAAAGGTAGACGCGTTTCTCCAAAACTGATTCACCGTCGAAGATGGTGACAGTAACTGTTTCTCCTAAGTCGAACTCTGAGTTAAATCGACTGACTAGATCCTGCGCCGAATTAAGAGGCACACTGTTCACGGCCAAGATCACATCGCCGACTTTGATCGCAGCGTCACGTAGCGGGCTGTGTTGATAGACATCCACAACCCGAGCGGCGGCGATAGCAGGTTGCGCACTGATGCTGACCATCTCCGTTCGATAGGCAGCACGACTCGCGATTGGATCGATTCGATACAATTCACGGGGTGCTGCATTGTTATTGATGGTGCGAGGAATAACGGTCGCCTCGAACACCACGGTATTTCTACGAACATTGAAGAGCCTGTTCTCAATCGTTGGCGCCTGCTGCAGAGCCTCAACAACGTCGGGATGATTGGTTAATGTTCCATTGATGCTAAGGATAATGTCCCCCAGCTGAATTCCGGCTGAATCAGCAGGGCCATTGGCTGAAATTCCGCGCACACGAACGCCGGGCAGTATTTCGATATTGCTGAGGGAATCACTCTCGTTCAGACTGAGCTCGACACCAAAGTCGATTCTGGCACCGCTGGCGCCTGCTGTGTCTGCAATTGTAATGTCTTCCGCCGATAAGTTTAGCGCCGGTACTAGGATGGCAGGCTCGTAACTTACGCAGCCTGCTAGCAAGGACAGTTGGAAGAGGCCAAATATCGTAATACCACGTTTGGTTTCACTTGTGCACATATTTATATTTTCCTTCGCTGCACGATCCATAGGCCAGCGGCAAAGAACAATATAAGCGCAGGAAAGGGCACCCACATATTCAATTGCAGCACGCTATCGTCTATTAATACGTCGGAGTAGCCGCGAACTATTCGACTAACGGATTGTAGGTAAGATTGATCGATCAAGGACGGCTGAAAGCTCGCGTATAGATAATGGGCCATATCACCGAGCAGTCCTTTAAAGATATCGATCGCCAGTGTAATGCCCAGCGCGGTAGTAACAGCCTGAGTTGCCGATTGCGCGGACACCGAAATTAATAGTCCAAAGGCAATGGCTGCTGGCAATGGCACTAGCGCTAAGCGGAGACCTAACCCTATCTCCTCGCGAATTTCCTGCTCACTGATCAGCTCAAAACCATCTTCAACTATCGCGCCATATTCCCAGAGCATCCCGCTGACTAGGTAGCTTGTAGCTAGCAGCAGTAGGGCGGACAGCGCAGCTAGTAAATGTAGGTGAATCAGTTTTGCAGTGAGCACGCTGCTGCGGCTTACGCGCCTGATCAATAGGTGGCGAATGCTGCCAATGTCGCGGTCGTAGCTAAAACTGTAAGCCCCCTGAGCGACTAATAGCAGCCCTAGCATGGTTAGTCCTGTAGTCAGTCCATCGACGAAGAAGCCATAGGCATTGTTTGCCACCGATTGTTCGAAACTGGAACCTCCTAACAAGCTGTCTCGTGCCTGCTGACCAGTCTCAGTGAGTTTTACCAGCAGCAATTGTGCTGCGGCGACCAGAGCGGGCGCTGCCACAATAAGTTTGCTGGCGAAGGTGCGCAGTGCGACAAAGATTTCCGACTTGATGGCTACCAGCAGGCCGTTCATTTCGCGTCCTCGCTGGTAATCTCGCGAAATAGTCCGGCGAGTGATGCGCGTTTCAGAATTAGCTCTGCTACTGGAATTTGATTTTCCACAAGTGTCTGATTGATGGCTATAGAGTCTGACTCTGAGGCAGTAAGGTTCAGGTAACCGCCTGCATCGATGTTGAGCAGCTCAACACCCGAGGTATTCTCCAGCACCTTGCTTGCGGCTTCTACCTGAGGAGTTTTGATCTGCAAAGTGGTCTGCGTATTTCCTAACAAATTACTGATGGTATCGCTGTGAGTAATTTTTCCTTTGTGCAGAATAGCAATATGGCTGCATATCTGTTCCAGATAAGGAAGTTGATGGCTCGACAGTAAAAACGTTGTGCCGTGATCTCGATTGAGCATGCTGATCAGCTCGAGCACATCGTCCACGCCTTCTGCATCGAGGCCATTGAACGGCTCGTCAAGCACTACAAATTCTGGGTCTCCCAATAGAGCTTGGGCAATTGAGGCGCGGCGCTTGTTGCCAAGCGAAAGGTTCTTGATCTTGAAATCGCTGAAACGACTAACGCCTAACAATTCTTCCACCTCGGAAGCGCTACGCGTCGGTATTTCGCACTGTAGCAGGGCGTGTTGTAAGCACTGACGCACAGTTAGATTGGGATGCAGGCTCGGGCTATCGAAAATGGCAACTAGCTTGCCTTTTGTTAGATGAAGTTGCTTAGGTGATTGGCCTAGCGCTGTGATATCGCCCGAATTGTAGGCCTGAAGGCCGAGTATGCACTCAATAGTCGTAGTTTTGCCGGAACCGTTCAGGCCAACCAGGCCATGTATCGATCCTTTTTCGATCTGTAGGTTGAGATTATCGAGGACCGCAAACGAACCGTAATTCTTTGTTAGTCCCGTAACGGATAAGGCTGACATGCAGGAGGGTGCTCGCTGGTAACACTGCGCATAAGAACATTGGATTGAAACGTAGCGACAGCTTCGAAGCTGTCGCTACGTTGGCCACTTTAGTCTACGAACAAGTCGTCTACTTGGATTTCTTTGACCGTACCAAACTGTTCAAGTTCCTCTTCGTCGAGAATCGATAGATCGCCGACTATTGAGATCAGCTTCGGCCTATCTTTGACGTGTTTTTGCTGAAAACTCAGCAGATCGGCCATGCTGGCAGTTTGCAGTTTCTGATAGCTTTCTCTGCGAGGATCGCCCTGGATACCGAGTCGTTCCCAACCGCGTACTGCACCGATAATTTGACGAAAACTAATCTTCGAGGTGCGATAGCGGTTCATAAGAGATTCTACCGAGGTCTCGAAGCGTTCGTCGGATTCCGGCATATTATCGATCAGGTCGAGGAAGGCTCTCAGTGCATCGACCGTCTTGTCAGTTTGCGTGCCGATGGTGCCCAGCATGATGTTCTGATCATTTAATCGGCCACCCTGTGCATAGCGCGCGCCAGCCGTATAGGCAAGAGCTCGTGCCTCGCGCAGTTCTTGAAAGACTACGCTGGACATGCCGCTACCAAAATAATTGGTATAGATAGAAGATATGAGACTGTCATCTCGGTCGTAGACGCCGTCTGGGAATTCAATGCGTACTTGCGCCTGTGCAGTCTGTTGATCCACTACATAGATTTCCGTCTCGTCTAACTCTCGTGCCGTGCGGAAACGATAGTCCGGTGTATCTGCAAGTTCGCCAGAGAGCGGATGTTGGCGCCGCAGTACTTCGACCAAATCTTCTAAAGGCATTGAGCCGGTATAAGAGAGGGTGTGCTTGAAGTTCAGCAACTCAGCCGGAAGTGCGAGGAGTTCGTCGACGGTCGAGCCCATAATCTCTTCGCGCGTGAGCGCTTCTAGCATAGGAGATTCTTCTCCATAGCGATTGTAGAGAGTCAATGCTCTGGAAATTGCCGGTGGAGAGCTCTTCTGATCTTCTCTGGATTTCAGCAAGATTCCCTTCATCCGCTCCAGCGTCTGCTCATCGGTGCTCGGATTTTTGATGAGGTCCATAGCAAGAGCCAGTGAGGCTTCGAATTGTTCGTCGAGACCCGAGATAGAGATGGCCGATGAGTTCCCTCCAGCGCCAAATCTGAAATCAGTACCCATTTGATACCATTCTTTCTGCAGCTCCTCGTTTGTTTTGCTAGTCGAACCAGCAACGTCCATCAAGGCGGCAGCTAGATTTAGTTTCTCGTTTTCTTCCGTGCCTACGTCTATGCTTATTGAGAAGGAGAACAAATCATTGAGAGGATTGGGTGCGTAATACAGCTGCACGCCATCAGCGAATTCGATGACACGGTAGTCTCGGTCTGCCTCGACATAGGTCGGCTCGATTTTTTCATATTCCATCGCCAAGATGCGCGAGGCAAACTCAGACTGAAGCGATGAGTCGATGTTTACAGGATCGATCTGTGGCTTTTCAACGACGGGGATTTCGTTCTGTGCGTCGATTCTATAGACGGCCACATAGTCATTGCCAAAGTATTTGTTGGCGACATCTACGACGTCCTTCTTAGTCAGCTGACTCATTCGATCGAGTTCAGCTACATGATAATCCCACTGCGAACCCTGAATGAACGAGTCGCGCATCATGCTTACCCTCGCCTGATTGAATTCCAGGCCGCCCTTTTCGCTCTTCTTAAAGTCATTGATGATCGCCGGGATAATCCACTCTTCAAATTCACCCGCCTTAATTATTTCTAGTTGATCGAGAAGGAGCTGTTCAACTTCAGCAAGAGTCTGATCCTGTTTCGGCACGCCATATAAATTCTGCGAACCTGCATCGTTTAAGAATAGTGGCGACGAACCGGCGCCAGAGACGAGTTGTTGCTGATTCAGATTCAGATTAATGAGCCCGGCGGTGCTGTTGTCCAGAATCATATCCACTAAGATAAGTGCTTCCTTATCTTCGCTTCCGTTGCCCGCCGTGCGAAAGGCGAGTTGTACTTGCTCTTCGCCTGGGTATTGCACAGTTTTTCGTTCCGCGCCTTGTAAAGGTTCTTCAACCCACGGGCCAATTTCGGGGATAGTCTTTCTTTGCCAATGGGAAAATTTCTCGCTTATCAGCGCGATAGTCTCGACAGGGTCGATATCGCCACTGATGAAGATGGCCATGTTGTTAGGTACATAGTTGGTATCGAAGTAATTCTGGATGTAAACCAGCGAAGGGTTCTTCAGGTGGTCAACTGTCCCAATTGTGGGTCGTTGCCCGTAGGGATGAACCTTATATAAGGTCTCGTTGACAGCGGTTCCTATTATGCGGCCGGCACTATCTAGTGAACGATTCTTCTCTTCATAGACCGTTTCTAATTCAGTGTGAAAAAGACGAAATACCGGATTGACGAATCTGTCAGATTCGACTTCTGCCCATTGCCTGAGTCGGTTTGAGGGAAGGCCGATCTTGTAGACGGTTTCTTCAAATGAGGTGTGCGCATTTAATGCACTACCGCCCATGTTGTTGTAGAGCTTGTCTAATTCTCCTGGCACGGAATACTGAGCGGCCAGTTGGGCTTCGCTATTTATTTCTGCGTAGATTTCTGCACGGCGCGCAGTGTCTGTCTCGCCATGGTGCTCTTCATACAGTTCGACGATGCGGTCCAGGTGTGGTTTCTCCAGAGAGTAGTCGAGGCTGCCTAGGTTCTGATTGCCCTTGAACAGTAAGTGCTCGAGATAGTGGGCCAGACCTGTGCCATCGATGGGGTCGTGCTTGCTTCCCGCGCGAACGGCGATCTCAGCATAGAATCTTGGTTCTTCATGGTTCTCAGTCAGGTATACGCGCAGACCGTTGTCGAGTTCGTATATCTGTGCGTCTAGCGGGTCATTCTCATCAGCGGCGTTTATTCTGCTGTAGCCAAGTTCGGCCGTGTTGGCTTGCTGCATATCGCTATCAGCAGATAGTTTGGCTGCAGTATTTGTAGCTGTCTCTTATACACATCTCCGAGCCCACGAGACCGAGGCTGATCTCG
>CAJXQP010000164.1 GCA_913058275.1 uncultured Gammaproteobacteria bacterium
CTACACCTCTCTATTCGTCGGCAGCGTCAGATGTGTATAAGAGACAGGTATAAGTACTGCCCGGGCCATCTTGGAACTGGTCGTTATCTTGGGCCAGATATTTAGGTCTTTCACCACGTTTCAGAGGAGTGTTTTTAGAAACTTCTGCAGCGACAACCAGGTTGAAATTTCCCCAAGATTTTCCAAATAACATGGAGCTTCGCATCTCTTCGTAATCACCACCATCATCTCGCCCATAAAAATTCCGGAATTTCGTGCCGTCGTATTCTTTAATCGGGATGATATTAACCACCCCCGCCACCGCATCTGCACCATACAGCGCGGCGCCGCCATCCAACACGACTTCCATACGTTGTAGCGCAATACTAGGAATCAAGGCACCTACCTCGTCCTGAGCAACAACTCGGCTGCCATCCAGCAAAGTCAGGGTGCTGCTGCCGCCTAAGCCTCGCAGATTGAAGCCAGCCTCAGTTCCCTGCTGACCGCCACCTGGGCCGCCTAGGACATTTGATACCACATCGGTATTGGCTGTGTAAGTAAGGTCGCGCATGTACTCCCCGATGGTTATAGTGCCTGAATCTAGCACGCTTTCCGCGGTTAGCGTATCGATGGGAGATGCACCGTTAAATGAGCTGTTGCGGATAAATGATCCGGTAACAACTACTTCTTCTATCTCTGTGTCACTATCCTGAGCCTGGGTCTGGCTTAGGGGTAGCAGGGCAGTTATTACGCCGAAATATAGCAGGCGATGAGCTGTGGGTTTGACAGGGGTTTTCATGTGGCCTCCAGAGGGTTGTGCTGTGAAAGGTCTTATTTTTCTTGTTTATTGTATAAATACAATCGTTCTACATTATTAGATTTAGAGAATAATAACAATAGTATTCATATACCGAACGTTCTATAGATCCAGTAATTTTCCGCAAGCGTCTTTTCCTATGGTGTTTTAGACTTATTGTATTAAAATAAATATATCAACTCAGCAGACTGAATCTTACGTAATTAAGGGGATTTATTGCCAGGAGTCGACTTTGGCTCTGATAAATTCTAGTTCCTTTATCTGTTATTGCGATCCGTAGCCTAGAAGTTCTGCGTCCAATCAATGAAAACGATAAGGGAAAACTATGAGGGCGCTCGCTACTTAACAACTTAAGGTTGTGGAATGTGTCTGGGGCGGACCAAATGGAAATGGTGCCTAGTATCAGAATAATTCAAACAGTCTTTGGCCTGCTTGTCCTCGTAGGGCTTCGCGCTGCGCGCTCGTTGCAAACTGTTGTCGCGGTTAGTTGCACCATCAATACAGAAGTTTTCAGTAGAACGGACACAGATCACTGTTTAATATCAAGTTGCTAAAAGACGCAAATCCGAGCGCGCTAAGAAGTGTTTTAAATGCCCGTATTATTCGGTGTTTTTAGCTGTAATTCCTAGTCCAATTGTGCCTCGCAGCTACCCTTTTTATTGGGCTAACGCCCTGAGGTAATGCTTTGGCGTTTCCTCAGCTGCATCATTGTTGGTTTCATGTTTGCTAACGTCTGTGGCTGATTAAACTCATAGCCAATAGCGATGTATAGACATTAAAACTACTGGATATTTACTCCGACCTCAAAAATGGTCAGATGTGGGATAACAGAAGCACGAGTCAATAATCCAAGTAGCCGAAAACTACTGTATTATTATCTTGACTCTATTTATTAATCCTATAGAACAGGGAAACAAAATCATGGGCTACTTAGGAAAAGGTTTGCTGGGACTTGGAATCCTTCTGCTTGGCACTCTGTTGACTCTGCGTGTAACCGGGCTCGATCCCGAATATATGGACTACACCACTGAAGAATACAATCAAAGAGGCCGGATGACTTGGCCCGGATTGTGGCTGTCCGGAGAGGTTGTTCGTGAGCCGGTGGCTAACTGGGATTGGGTCTCTGACGTAGAGCATCCAGAACGGGGTAGCACGATCATGCTTGAGACTCGAACCTGGTATGGCGTACCTTACTCGGTTACGATTCTGCCAACTCCCCGTGGCGACAAACTCTATGTAGGTGGCAGTGCAAGAGGCGAAAGACTGGAAAGAGAGTTCCCCAATTTTAAAATGTGGTGGGCAAACGTCGAACGCGACCCACGCGTGCGCTTAAAGATCGACGGAAAGATCTATGAAATGACAGCGGCGTTGGTCCACGATCCAGCCGAACTCGCTGAAATTATCAGCAGAGACCCGATTACAACAACCCTAGCTGAAGACGGTACGCAGCAGGTCGTTGCCAAATGGTATTACTGGCGTATGTACCAGCGAAACATCGCGCAGTACTAGTCTAAATCTGTAATTTTTAGTTCCAAATCAAAGAAATTCAAATCAAAGGAGGATGAGTGCTTTGATGCAGGCGAACTCCGATGTTAAATCAAATTGCTCCGACTCCTTTTTTTTCGATCCGATAGGAGAATTCCTGCATTCCATCACATCAACAAGAGCATAGACTTGTTGGAAGATTCTTCATATTCTTACTAGCAAATAACCTGAGGAGGAACATCATGTTCAGAGTCATTGCCGCTGCTGCGCTTTCCACCGTATTGCTCGCCTGTCAACCCGAGACACCCAGTACTTACGACGCTCAAGCAATTCAGCAGAGCGCTGCGCCGGAATACATGAATCCGAATCCACGTGCGCCTTATTCCGAAGGTGTCCGCCATGGCGGACTGATCTTTCTAGCCGGTAAAACAGGTGGGCCCGGAGAGCCGGGAGTGCAGGCCGAAACACGACGCACTCTGGAATCAATTCAGGATGCACTCGAGCGCTTCGGTTCGTCGATGGATCGAGTTGTGAAATGCACGGTGTTTCTAGTCGACATGGCACAGTGGAGTGCCATGAACGAGGTTTACGCCGAGTTCTTCCCGGAAAACAAGCCAGCCCGCACGACCGTCGGAATCAGCTTGGGTGGAGACACCCGTGTAGAGATCGAGTGTATTGCTGCTGCATGAGAATTGAAGGTATTGAACAAGAGAGGTTAGAGTAGTGCGGTTCTAAGGCCGCAATCTAATCTCTTAAAAGCCAGAGAACATTAAGAAAAATCACCACGAGCCCGGATAGCCTTTGCAGCACTGGCTCTCGCAGTCAGTTTGCCGTTCTTCTGGAAAAAGTCTGCTTCAACAAAGCCGGTTGTACGACCACGATTGATTAGGCGCCCTTCTATTCGAATAATACCACTCTGCATGGGACGAAACATGCGCGTTGTCAGTTCTGTGGTGGTGAACCATTCACCATCTTCCAGAGCGCTGGCCATTGTCATCGATACGATATGGTCCGCAAGTGCGGCTATCCATCCACCAAAAACACGTTCTTCTTGAATGTCGCGACTACCGTCATTAGGCCACTCATAGACAACACGGCCGTAAGATACCTCCTTCAACCAAAGGTGGGGCTTTATTCCCAAATTGAGAATCCCCGGAGGTGGTTGCCAATCAACTGACCTTAAGTTTTTGAAAAATTCAGCTTGTTGTTGAGATAATTCTGTTCGTTCTATTTTACTCATTGGTTTCCAGGTAGTGAGGCTGTAGCTAGACCTGCTATCACGGTCATGCTGCAAATAGTTTATAGTGAAAGAGTGTTTTATTCACTGAGGTAATACGATATCCAAAGCAGCAATTAGCTTGTCTACTTCCTCGACTGTATTGTAGTGCACCAATGAAATTCTTACTGCCCCGTTGGCCTCTAGTAAGCCCATGCCTTCAATCAGGCGGCGGGCGTGAAAGTCTCCAAAGCGAATTGCGATTCCGTGATCGTCTAGTTTTTTGCACACGTGTTCCGGGTCTTGATTATCGATGGTAAAGCTTATGGTCGCGACTCTCAAAGGGTCTGTGCCTGAGGGGTTACCGAGCACATGGCAATCATTCCGTTTTCTCAGGTAAATAAGTAAGCGCTCGGAAAGTGCAATCTCCTGCTCCTTAATTTGCTGAAATGCCGCTTCCAGCTGCTCACGTCGAGTCCCATTTTTGCAGGTATGCGCACCAAGGCTCGCTAAGTAGTCAACAATCGCGCCGGAAGCATAGGAAAGCTCGTAATTTGCATTGCCTGGCTCAAGTTTTGCGGGAATTTTATTTGCGTCGTAAAAATAGTGATACAAATTAGCGAGGCCGGGCATATGATCATATTTACAATAGAGTGCAGCGTGATGAGGACCGTAAGTTTTGTAAAGGCTCAGTGCATAGAAATCTACATTCCATGAGCTTACATCAACGGCTCTGTGCGGTGCATAGGCAACGCCATCGACACAGATTTTCGCGCCTCGCTCATGCACAAGCTGAGCGATTTTTTTTATGGGATTGATTGTGCCAAGAACATTTGAGACGTGGGTACAGCAAACGAGTTTAGTCTTGTCCGTCATGAGCTTGCCTAGTTCATCTAGCTCGAGTTCAAATGTCTTTTCATTCATGTTCCAGAATTTTAGTTTGACACCAATTTTCTGCAATGCAACCCAGGGGCCAATATTGGATTCATGATCAATATTAGTGACCACTATTTCATCTCCGGCTTGAAACTGATGCTCCATCGCCTTGGCTAGAAACTGCATGAGGACAGTAGTAGAGGGGCCGAATACAATTTCTTCGGGCCTTGAGGCATTAAATAAGGTGGCGATATTTTTACGCCCTTCAGCTAACGAGCTAGCAGCTTTTTGGGACAGCTCATAGCTGCCACCTGTTTGCACGTTATTTGAATAGTAGTATTGTGTAATTTTGTCGACGACACCTTTTAGAATTTGTGAGCCACCGGCGTTATCCATCAATGTCCAGTCTGTAGCTAGACCGGGAAACTGTTTTCTTACAAATTTAATATCAATAGCCACGTTGTTTGCCTTAAGGTAAATTGAATTTAATGTGTTAACACGTTTTGAGAAACGCGAGTGTACGAGGTTCCTTGGTCGCGTCAAATATCTCTGTTGGGGTCCCGCTTTCGACTATTTGGCCTGCATCCATAAAAACAACGCGATCAGACACTTGCCTTGCAAACCCCATTTCGTGCGTCACGATAATCATCGTAACGCCATCGTCAGCAAGTTTTCGGATGACGTTCAAGACTTCTCCTACCATTTCAGGATCAAGTGCCGATGTGGGTTCGTCAAATAGCAATATTTTTGGTTCTATGGCTAGTGCTCTTGCAATAGCAACCCGCTGTTGCTGACCTCCAGAAAGTTGCTCAGGATATTTGCCAGCTTGGTCCGAAATGCCTACGTTATCTAGCAACGTTAGTGCTCTTTTGGTTGCAGCTTCATCGGATATTTTGCTGACGCGCATAGGTGCTAACTTCAAATTTTCCAATATAGTCATGTGAGGAAAAAGGTTGAAATTCTGAAAGACCATGCCGACATTTGCGCGGACATTCTTGAGGTCGGCTCCCTTTTTAACAACCATTGAGTTAACCGTTATCTTTCCTGAATCGTCGTATTGTTCCAGCAAATTGATGCAGCGTATGAGTGTTGATTTACCTGAACCTGAAGGGCCAATAACGCTAACAACCTCTCCCTCGGCAACTTTGAGGTTGACGCTTTTTAGTGCTGTGAACTTGCCGTAATGCTTCGAAACATTCTCCAGTTGGATTAGCGAGCCCATTATTGATTCCTCGTACTAACTTTTTTCTCAAGATGGGAAACGGCAAGAACCAAGGGCAATAATACAAGCAGATAAATTCCAGCAGCAACTATCAAGGGTGTTGGGTTGGCAGCGATCGCCTGTGCTTGAGTGGCTTGTTTGAGCAAGTCAGGCATCGCCACGACTGAAGCCAGTGCAGTATCTTTGATGACATTAATAGAATTGTTGGTAAGAGGCGGTATCACTATTCTTGTTGCCTGGGGCAGAATTACGTCTTTCATCATCTGCCCAAAATTAAGTCCCAATGCTTGGGATGCTTCGAATTGCCCCTTAGGTATTGCTTCAATGCCAGAGCGAAAAATTTCGGCTGTGTAAGCGCTGGACACAATGACCAGTGCAGTAGCCGCCGCTGTGAACGGCGACAAGCTGATACCAACAAAAGGCAGTGCGTAAAAAATCACGATAAGTAATACCAGCAAAGGTATGGACCGAAACACATTGATGTAGACCTTTGAAATAACTCTTGCGATTGTGTGCGCATAAAGTCGAGTCATTGCTAGCAGCAAACCAAAAATCAGCCCGAGAACGATGCTCACCAGCCCGAGCTTAAGCGTGGTCGTTAGACCGAGTAACAGCATCGGGTATGTTTCGACAAAGACTTCCCGATTCAGGAATGTGTCCATAAAGTTCAGCTTCAGGCCTGCTTTTACGCCAGGCATAGCTGTCACTTTTGCGGTTGATGTGGTTTCCTCCGCTAAGACCCCAAACCATTTATTGTGTAGCTCGTTGACAATCCCTTCTCGTTTAAGATTTGTGATGATTTCATTGACGCTCATTGCCAGTTCGTCGTCTTTTCGAAACATCATGGAGTAGCTGCCACCGGTTTCGATGCGTTCTACGACTTTAAGTTCGGGTTTGTCTTTTGTGTAATATTGCATGGCTGGAATGTCACTGATGTAGCCTGCGACTCTGCCAATTTGTAGATCCAATGCAGCAGGCGCAAGCCCCTCGTAGCGCCTAATCTCTTTGAAACCATATTGCTGTTGATTTTCTGTTGCCCAGATATCCCCAGTGGAACCCGTATCCACGGCGACAACTTCATCTTGTAGGTCGTTAATAGAAAGAATATTGCTATCACTTCTAATTGTGAGTGATTGGTCGCTGTCGTAATACTGTCTCTTATACACATCTGACGCTGCCGACGAATAGAGAGG
>CAJXQP010000165.1 GCA_913058275.1 uncultured Gammaproteobacteria bacterium
TCTAAAGGGCGCAGCTGTCGTAGGCGGTGCATCCACCCTAGGAGCCTGTGTAGGCGCACAATCAGGGCCCTCTGTTACGCATACCCACTCTCCCAGTTTCTATCCCAAACACAACGAGCGCACCAAGGGTTGGATGCGCTTTATATGGCAGAAAGCTACCACGGCTGATGACTGGGCCTACTCCGAAGATATTGAACGGCCCTGGGGCATAAATGTGCCTCTTGGCGAGATAGATTGGACGGAAGATGGGAATGGCCCCCATCCATGGTGGGATCAATACACTTCGGCTCCAATGTTGAGCTACCCGCGCTTCGATCTGGCCGATTCTAGTTACCCCATCATGATGATGGCGGATCAAACGCCAGCATGGAGAGAAGTCTATACTCGTATCATGGATGAACTGGCGACAAGGCATACTTCTTACTGGGCAGCTATTGATTGGAATACCTTTATTGGTCCAAGCCCTGACCGCAAAAACTACGGCCCCTTAAATGCGCCTGGTTATCAGTCATGGCCGGAACGCGTCCGAGGTAATTATGATTCCCCTGGCTGGACTGCAAATGGTGTCGAGCCTTGGGGGTTGCAACCCGATCCTATAGGGGCTGACGGTAATTTGTTTTTTCGTGGCTGGTTGAATCTGGTCTTGTCTATGTACAAATACATCTCTGGCGATGACAAGTGGGAGAAGCCCTGGCAGATTGCTGGCTTTGAGAATGAAATGTTTGAATGGACTCAGCCGAAAATTGTAGAACATCTGCACAGTCAATATATTGCTCATCCCGAAGGCCCGCAATGCGAGAACACGAAGATATGGCCGCTTTGTAATTCCGCTGCCGGTCTAGGAATATATCTATCTGATCAGCTGGGGATGACAAACGCTCATGGTGCCTTTGAGAACTGGATAGAGTTCATGAAGGATAACTATATGAGCATTAATGGCCAGAATGAGATTGAATCGATGACTTTGTACTATGACCCATTGGCAGAATTCAAGGTCAATTATCCTGGAGCAGCCGTTGGATCTACTACAGCTTTCTATCTTATGCCGCAATCTCCTGAGATCGCTACCCAGATATATGAGGGCACTGCGAGAACTCTTGGTTGGCATGACCCTAAACGAGAAATAGCGGCAGACTCATTTGGGTTGGTGCTTGCCAAGGCGCTTGGGGACCATACTGCTGTCTCACGCCTTAGTGCAGCAGCAGAGCGTGATCTTGAGCCTAAATGGTTTGGCGAAGACATGGATAAGTTTGGTTGGTGGTTTAATAACGGCGAACCTTGGCCAAGGGGGCAGGGTAGTGCTCGACAAATGATTAGCGAAATTGCCGAAGGTAATTGGGCTGATATTTTTCAGGTCAAACATATGGATAAATTCAGTGCGCCGACACTGGAAGGCGTCGATTATCCAAACCTGGGCGTCGACACCGCATGGAATGACAAGGATAGTGGCGTACTTCATATTGGCACTTATGTGGGGGACAGGGGCGCTGCTGGTCAGGCAACAAGTTGGCAAATTACTAACTTACCCAATGCGGGAGAAGCCGTGGTGATTTGTGATGGCACAACTATTACTGATGTGCAGGTTCTGAATGCTAATACTATTCGTGTACCGACAGACATCGCTCAGCATCAATATCAAATTTACACAGGTTATTTCGGGCAAGAAATTGCGATGGCAAAACCTGCCCCATCAATGGTTGCGAGTGCCGCTTCTACTGCTGCTACACGTCGTACAGCGGAGCAGAATGTCAAAGCTGCGGAGACTGTTATAGCGAGGGGAGTAACTGGCTGCGCTTGCTGCGCCGGCGTTGTCTAAAATACGTATAAATAGAAGTTGAATAAATTAAGAGGGTTAAGTGAATGCGATTACTTAAATTATTAACTCAAAAAACAGTAGAGATGACACTGCTAGTATTATTGCTATTGGCTGGTGGCGTTATAAATGCTGAGAAAGCTGGAATGTTGCAACAGGGTGAAGATGTCATCGTGCTCGATGTAGAGAACATGACCTGAGTAGGCTGTATTGTTGCCGTGCGCAACTCACTGAAAAAAGTCGAAGGTGTTATAAAGATCGAAGTAGATATAGATGAAAAAACAGCGACAGTGATCGTCGCGAGTAAAGAAGTCGATACATCTTTGTTGGTTGCCGCGACAACCAATATTGGATTTCCCTCTGTAGTTAGACAGCCGTAACTATCGGCCCTTAAGGCCGGTTTGTATAATATTTTAGAACGGGATTGAGTTTGCAAACTACAAAAAAGAAAACAGACTACCGCCATCTCATAGCTGGCGGAATTGCTGCTTCGCTCACGACGAGTATTTGCTGCCTCGGCCCATTAGCACTTTTGGCAACGGGTGTCAGCGGTGCTTGGATGAGCAATCTTATGTTCTTTGAGCGCTATCAACCGATTCTTATCGCCGTAACACTTCTCGCATTCGTGCTTGCCGGGCGCAATGTCTTCTTTACTACCAATGCGGTGGGTGAGAATGATAGCTGCCAACAGAGAGGTCCTGATTGGAAGAAGGCGTCGGTTTTCGCCGCAAGTTCTTGCTTAGCTTTGGTGTTTATAAGCAGTGAATACTGGATTCTATTCTTAGTCTAACTCCCTCCAGCGTAGTGGGGCTGATTTGACATAATACCGATCCATTCCTATCAATTCCCTTACTCTATAGATGAGTAACAGATAGACTGCGCCTACAACATCCTCCCCTGGCAAGAGCATGAAATCAGAAACAAAGTCTACTGAACGTGATCCAGCTTATGGTTGGTTGATGGTGTTTGTCGTGTTTACTCTGAGCGGACTGTCATTCGGAGCCCTTGGAGCTATATCAGTTTTCTTAAAACCCCTGTCAGCAGAATTTGGCTGGGGCAGGGCTGAAACTTCACTGGGTTATACGGCGATAGCATTTTCCTCCGCATTGTTTGGCGTTCTCTGGGGCTTTGTGGCGGACAAATATGGCTCGCGCTGGTTCGGCGTTGTCGCAGCCCTAACAATGTCTCTTTGTCTGTTCATGTTAAGTGCGCAGACGAATATCTTTCAGTTCTATGCGTTCTATTTTCTATTTGGTGCGTTCGGCAATGCTATGGCGTCTACGCCTTTGTTTGCAAATGTGGGATTCTGGTTTCGATACAACCCAGGCCTTGCTCTGGGCCTCACCGCATCCGGTGGTGCGATCGGTCAGGGTGTCGTACCGTATCTTGCTGGAATGGCGATCACCGCTAATGGTTGGCAGTGGGCCTATCAGGCGATGGCGATTTCCTACTTGGTGATAGCGTTGCCGGTTGGATTTCTCGTGCGTGAATCTCCTAGGCGTCAGAAAGCGCGGATATCACCGGAGACTGAAGTGCGGCATTTTCCTCTGTCTGAGAAAGAGGTTGTGCTGTGGATGTGTCTTGCCGTTATGTTTTGTTGTAACTGTATGGCTGTGCCGATTGTGCACCTTGTACCAATGCTCACCGATGCGGATTACACCTTGCAGTTCGCGACTAGCGTCTTTCTCGTGCTGATGTTAGCTGGGGGTGTAGGCCGTATTGTGGGGGGGAAACTTGGTGATGTGATTGGAGCTTTGCCGACTTATATTATTATGTCGGTTGGACAGACTATCTCGGTATTCTGGTTTCCTTATATGGACCAAGCGTGGAGTCTCTACCTGCTCGCTGTGATCTTCGGTTTTACCTATTCAGGTGTGATGTCCAGCATTTTGGTGTGCGTTAGAATGATGGTGTCGGCGCGCTTCTCGGCTAGAGCCATGAGCGTGACGTCGTTCTTCGGTTGGACCGGCATGGGTCTAGGTGGGTTCTTCGGTGGCTTTTTTTACGATATGAATGGCGACTACCAGCTGTCTTTCGCGTTCGCCTCGCTAATGGGGCTGCTGAATATTATTGTACTCACGGCGTTCTATACGCGGGCGAAGGGTCAGCGGATTAGGGTCTCGCCCCAGCCGGCTTAATAAAATGTCTAAGTGAGAAACCAGATGCACGCTTAGTTCAATTGAACGCCACGGAAGATTTCTCTGCGCTGAATGTAGCCCTCTGGCATGGGCAGCACATTGTTGCTGCTCTCATACGCCGCGTAGTCGGCAAGCATTTCTGCATAGCGCTGGGGCTCGATCTGCGCTAGATCGCGTGCTTCTCCAGGATCTGTTTTGATATTAAACAAATGCCAGTTTTGGTCATTAACGGCGCTGCGATTAAAGACCAGCTTATAGTCTCCCTTAAATAGCGCGCGGTTTCCGCCAAGCTCATAACCAATAGCTTGAGAATCGCTGTGAATGTCTGACTTGCCGCCTTGTAGAAATTCAGAGAAATCAGTGCCGATAATTTCTTCGATTGAATCACCTTTCCAGTTGCCGTCATGTTTCTTAAGATCGACTAAACTAAGAATGGTAGGTGTAAGGTCAGTGACGAATACAAACTCGTCAGTCTTTTCATTCTGTTTGCTAATGCCAGGGCCAGACATGACCAGAGGTACGCGCAGACCACCCTCGCTGGCGTAGAATTTGTAGTAGGCTAGTGGGGAGGCAGCTATTGTCGCGTTATTAGGTCCTATTGCATTAAAAGAATTCGCCTCGCCTAGAGTTTCTAAGTCAGAGTTGTAACCCACTCTATCAAACCAATTCCCCATTCCCAGAGCTGCTTGTCCGTTTACCCCAATTAGGTTGGAACCTTCGGCGCCGTTGTCTGATGTGAAGACGAATATTGTATTCTCGAATTCTCCGATTTCTTTTAGGTAGTCCATTAGCCGGCCAATATGCATGTCCATCGCATCCACCATTCCCGCATAGACTTCCATACGCCTAGCGTGATGAATTTTTTGTTCTTCAGTTAGGCTATCCCACTCTAATGTTCCTGGGGTAACTACCGCCTCGGTATCGCGAGGAACGACACCGGCAGCCTCGGCGGCGAGCCGTCTTTTCTCTCTCATTACTACCCAACCTTCGTCATACATTCCGGCATACTTATCGGAAAACTCTTTGGGAGCTTGTACAGGCATGTGCACGGCCTGAAAAGGCACGTAAGCAAAGAAAGGTTCGTCATCTGCTTCATTCTCAGCGATGAACTCGATTGTTTTGTCGATGAAATACTTAGATGAATAGAAATCATCAGGGAGTGTGTGTCGTTCACCGTCTGCATACCAATTGGCTTGCTCATAAATTGGCAAGTAGGGACGCTGATCCCAATTGTCCGCGCCAGTATCCGCCATGGCAATGGTGCGATCGAAGCCTCTTGAAGAGGGTAGCAGTTCAGGCGTATGGCCTAAGTGCCATTTGCCAGTCATGTAAGTGTGATAGCCCGCGTCCTGAAGAATTGTAGACAGTGTTACGACTTTGTCATTAAGCACGCCTTGATAGTTTTCATACTGCTGCTGTTCAGGTGGCAGCGCCTCTGGAATATTTGGCACACCATTGCGATGACTATCGACTCCAGTTAGCAGCATGGCTCGCGCCGGTGCACAGCTCCCCGCCGTATGGTAATTGGTAAACGAGACTCCTGAGGCTGCGAGTTCGGCAATATTGGGCGTATTGATTTCGCTGCCAAAGGGCGAGATATCCGTGAAGCCAAGATCGTCGGCGAGTATGAGTACGATATTGGGTCGCGTCTGTTGTTGTGCCACAGCGGTAGTAGAAATGGTTAAGGCTAGTAGCGCCGCAGTTATCCTTGTTGATTTCGAAAGCAAAGTGGTTCTCCGTTAGTTCTTCATTTCACTAATATGAAGAAAGGGCGCTCTAGCCCTTTTCTTCTTTTCCCTTTATTTATTGCTCGCTGCTATCGTGCTGCAACGCAGCGCTCAGGCTGAACAGGTCTTGGCAGGATGAGGGGTGCCGCTGTTACGCGTTCTTCGCTAGCGAGTTGATCATAGGCGGCTTGCTGCAGTCCCTTCACTTGAACGCGCGACATGCCTAGCTCAAAGCCGGAACATTCGTTCTCTCCTAGCGAGCGTGGGTCTAGACCGGTGAGGTTGCCGAAGACGACAAGTGCCTCGAGATAGTAGCCATAGTCGCTCGCGTGATAGTGATCCCAAGTCCAAAGGTCCATCAGGTCTGTGTCGATTCCATCATAGGGATTAGGGTCCGCAATGCCGCTTTCCATGGCTCGTGTCCAAGCCTGTCCAACACCGTTTACAGCTTCTACAGCAGCAGAGCCTGCAGCGGCGGCATCGTATCCGGCGCGCACATCTATCGCCATCTGCTCTATAGGCGTTCCATTCCAAGGGCTGTCAGATCGATACACAAGATCTGCACGTGACCAGGTCGCCGTGAGATAGACTTCAACATCAGGATTAAGACCTTGAAGGAAGTTCGACATCTGCGCTGTGGTGTCGATAAGCACCTGAGGGTTATTAGGGTTTCTGCTGTCTAGGGTGCTAAAGCCGTGCATGACAACTTTATCCCAGGGGCGTCGGCCTATGACACCTAACTTATTTTCGAGATGAAAATCCAGACCACTGCCGCCTCTAGTTTCAAGATATACATCAAAGTCTAATCCAGCCTGATCTGTAAATGACTTAAAGAGTGCGGGAACCCCGCCAATACCCTCATTGTTGAGGTCGGTTACCGAGTTTGCTCGATAAAATTTCGCGGCGGAGCCATAAGCGTAGGTGAAGCTGTTACCCTGTCTCTTATACACATCTCCGAGCCCACGAGACCGAGGCTGATCTCG